>JAAYOH010000023.1 GCA_012520375.1 Clostridiales bacterium | reverse complement strand
GGCTTCCGGGTACAATGCTTTCAGCCGGTCCAGCACGGCCTGTACATCCATGGTCATCTCTCCTTTATGGCGTAAACACCATTATACACGCCTCCCGCAATCTTTCCAACGGGAGGCGTGTTATTTTCGATGGTATAATTCCCCTTCCTTGGGGTTTTATTCTCCGTCCGGTACGCCGGGTGCAGGACAACCTGTTGGTTTGGACGAGGCTCTGCGGGCGAGGGCGCGCCTTTCCTCGTCGTCCTGGAGCACGATCAGATCGTGTCGGGCCCTGATCTCCCGAAAAATTCCCCGCACCGCGCGCTCCAGTTCCTTGCCGGGCCGGTAGTCCGCAGGTACGGCAAAATCCGCCCGCTTTTGCAGCAGCATGTCATCTGCGAGTGTCGGGCTTCCGTCGGGGGCGTGCACCGCGATGGAATAGCCCCCCTTTTGCCTGGTCATCTTCATGCAGGGAACGTCGGTGAGTCCGTCCCCCACATAGATCATGCCGGTGAAAGGGATGCGACGCATGTGCTCCGGGGTGTAGGCGTTCAGGTCCCGGTCGTTGGTCACATCCAGCAGCCCTTTGTTGATGCGGAACAGGTACTGGGTCTTGTTGGTGTAGTTGAGGGCGGTGGCGGGCCAGACCGCTTCGCCCTTTTCGTCGTACACGTAGGAAGCGGCAAAGACCGCCTTGAAGTGCCGGGCGATGCTGGAGCCCTCGATGATCTCTTTCAGGCCGGAGGAGATGATATAGTGTTCCACGTTCACCCCTTCGGATTTGCCGGTTTGGTCAATGCGTTGGAACCAGTCTTCCACCCCGGGAAAAAAGGCGATATCCTTGCCCAGTTCCATGAGGGCGGCGCGGGTGAGGCGCATGCGGCCCCGGGAGACCTGCCACATGCGGAACATGTAGGCCAGGACCCCGTCCATCTGGTGGGTGAGGGCCGTCTGCCGGCAGGATGCCCAGAAAGCGTCGGCATCCACTCCCAGGCCGGGCAGAAAGCTGAACTCCTGCATATCCCGGGGGGACAGGGTATGGTCGTAGTCGTAGATCAGGGCGGCGATGGGGGTATTTGTCATGGCGCGGTCCTTTCCTGTGGCATGGGGTTATCCACGAAAAGCCCCCGCTTTTTTCGGCGAGGGCTTTGGCTATCCTATGGCTGCGGGGCGGCTACCTCCTGGCTCTTGATGGGGGCCGAATCGCTGTAGATCAACTCCTGGGTGGGGGAATCCGCGATACCGGTCACCGTGATCCCGGCGGCTTGCTGGAATTGCTGGATGGCCTTGCGGGTTACCGTGCCGTACTTGCCGTCCACATTGCCCTGGAACCAGCCCAGCGCCCGCAGCCGCTGCTGCAATTCTTTGACCTTTACGCCCTTGGAACCCTTGGACAGGGTGGCGTAGCGGTCCGGTTCGGGGGTTGGGGTGGGCGAGGGGGTGGCGGTCACTTCCTTCACGCCCCGGGAGATGCCGCCGAGTTCAGTGACATTGGTGGCGATCTCCAGCCGGGTGACGTAGTTGGTGATGGTGGACCAGTCTTCGCTGGAGTCGACGGCGGCGCTCAGGGTGGAGTCTCCGCTCATCATGGCGGCCAGGGCGTCGGTCTCCGTGGCTTCGTCCACCGCATCCTGGATGTCCATCAAAGTATCGATAAACAGCTGGTCGTTTTCCCTGGGATTGTTGGGCATGAGGGCCTGGATCTCCGCCCGGTCCGCCTCTCGCTGGGCGGGCACGTCGGTGGCCATGGTCTCGGAGGCATACAGGTCCAGCACCTTCTGCCGGTATTCCGCGCCCAGCCTGGACCGGGCCAGGGCTGTCCCGGCGGTGAAGAGGTCGCCGGTGACCCCGTCGATCTGGGACTTGGGCTGGGTGATGTAGGCCAGGTACACCAGGCCGCCCCCGATCACCCCCAGGATGAGCAGCGACGCCAATATGCGCTTCATGACCCTGCGGGTCCTGGAATCGGCGGATTTGCGCGCCCGGGGATGCGCTTCTTCGTCCTCTGCCTCGGGCAGTCCTTCCGGGGCGGGGGACGACAGTTCGTCGTCTTCCGCCTCGCTGCTCCTGCGCCCCGCCCTTTTGCCCTTGGAGGCTTCCATTCGCTTCATGTAGTTTTCCACTTCGGGGCTGATGCCCTTCTTGCGGACGGGTTTCAGGGGTGTGCTGGACACCCCGGTCTGGATGCGGAGGATCTCCGCCGCTTCCTCGGGAGGGGGGGCGTTCTCGGGCACGTGGGACAATTCTTTCAGGGCAGCTTTCTGGGCGTCATCCAGCTCGGCTGGTTCTGCTGCGGCGAGCAGGGCGTCCAGCTGGGGATCGGTCCCTTCGGGCTCGGAGGTTTGTTCGGGCTCGGTGCCTTCCACGGGCTCTGGTTTGGCATCGGGGGGCACTTTGTCCGGCTCATCTTCCGCCAGCAGGGGACGGTAAGCGGTGCGGCTGTACACATCGGCGCCCGGATCCATTTCGGCGGTGTAGGAAGTCTTGGTGTAGGTGACGGCGCGGGCAGCACCCTCGCCCGCCGTTTCGGAAGGCAGGACGCGGTGCTGGACCGAGGTATGGCCGCTGAGCTTGCTGTCTCCCAGGGCCTCGCCGCAATGGGGACAGCGTTCGATCAACGGGTCTACCGTCTTGCCACAATGGCTGCAAAACATAATCTCACCCTCCTGAACGGATATACAGTATGATTTTACATGGAAAAGCCCGATTCGTCAAGCTTTTGCGTGTTTTTTCCCAATTTGGGGTAATATTTTGTCCTCTGTCACACCAAAAGCCCATATTACCCGCAAAATCGAGGCGGTGCAGAACAAATTCGCGCGGCTATCCCATGGGATTGGCGGGGATGATCCCCTGGGGAACCTGCATGTCAGGGGCGGGCGCCGCCGCTGCCGGGGTGGGCGTCGCCAACACGTGCGGGATCACGGGCTGGGGAATGATGGTCACCGCGCGTTCCCGGCGCACAAGGAATGTTGTGAACATCGCCACGAGGATCAGGGCGCTGATCAGGGTCAGCAGCAATTTGCCCCGCACGGGGCACTTGACGCCGCCCCACAACAGCACCAGGCCCACGGGAGGCAGGAGGATGCACAGCAAGATGGTCAGGAGCATCCTCTTGCTGGGCCCCTTGCGCCGGGGAGCTTTCAGGTTGGGAACGTAATCTACGCGCATGGCGGGATCCTCCAGGGGGTCATTTCAGCACCACGTTCAAAGAGCCAAAGGCTTCTGCCAGGGGCTGAAGCGGCAGGGAGCCGTCCACGGACAGGTTGTGGGGGGCGTCCTCCCGGCTGCCGTCGGGATAAGAAAACACCACCCTCACGGGCCCTGGGAAGGGCATGAGCAGGAGGGCGGCCTGTTCCCGCGCATCCCGGCCCGGCAGGCGCAGGTACAGGGTACGCGGGTCGCTAGTCACGACCTCCCAACCGGGGCGGCCCCGCATGGAAGGGGGGAGGGTACTTTCCTCCGGGACGGGACCCGGATCCCCGGGGGAAAAGCTGGCGGCTAAATCCTCAGGGGTTAGACCTTCCAGGGGCTGAAAACGTTCCAACAGCAGTTTGGGGTCTTCTTCTTCCCGCACGGACAGCCTGCCCGTAAGGAGGACCGCCCTGTTTTCCGTGAGCTGGGCGCCCAGCCGGTCGTACACCTTGGGGAAGACGAGCACCTCGGTGAGGCCGTACAGGTCTTCCAATTGGAGGATACACATCATGTTGCCGGAGCGGGTGACCCGGGTCTTTTTTTCGGCGATGAGCCCGCCCATGCGCACCGTTTTCCCGTCCATGGACTGTCCGTGGTCATCCTCTTTTCCCAGGGCGGCAATGCTGGCGGAATTGATGCGCAGCCGGTCCAGCACCGGGGCATATTCGTCCAGGGGATGCCCGGAGATGTACACCCCGGTCATCTCCTTTTCCATGGCCAACAGCGCCCGGGTGGAGAACTCCTCGCGGGTCGGCAGGGCGGGCTGGTGGTCATGCTCAAGGCCTATGTCAAAGAGGGAGATTTGCCCCTCAACGTTTTTCTTTTTGATGCGGGCGGCACTGTCCATGGCACCGTCGAAGGCGGCCATCTTTTGGGCGCGGTTGCCGGGGAGCCGGTCCAGGGCCCCCGCCTGGATCAGGCTCTCCACGACTTTTTTGTTGACGGAGAGGCTGGATACCCGGTAGACGAAGTCGAAGAGATCCAGGAAGGGCCCCTGGGTTTCCCGTTCCCGCTCCATGTCCTGGATGGCGCTGTGCCCCACGTTTTTCACCGCGTTCAGGCCGAAGCGGATATGGTCCCCTTCCACGGTGAATTTTTCCCCGGAGCGGTTGATGTCCGGGGGCAGCACCGAAATGCCCCGCTTTTTGCAGGACTGGATGTAGTAAGCGATCTTGGCGACGTTCCCCGCCACCGAATTCATCAAAGCCGCCATGAACTGCACCGGGTAGTGCACCTTCAGCCATCCCGTCTGCACGGCCAACATCCCGTAGGCGGCGGCGTGGGACTTGTTGAAGGCGTAGCTGCCGAAAGCGATCATTTCATCGTAGAGGTGCTCGGCGATTTCCTCCGATATGCCAAGGCGCACGGCGCCGGGCACTTCCACCGAGCCGTCCGGGGCCAGCTTGCCGTGGACAAAGTAGCGGCGTTCTTCCGCCATGACCTCGCGTTTCTTCTTGGACATGGCCCAGCGCACCCGGTCGCTGCGGCCCAGGGAATAGCCCGCCAGGTCCCGGACGATCTGCATGACCTGCTCCTGGTACACCATGCAGCCATAGGTCACATCCAGGATGGGACGAAGTTTTTCGTGGGCATAATGCACCGTGGAGGGGTCGCGCTTGCCCTCGATGTACCGGGGGATGAAATCCATGGGCCCGGGCCGGTACAGGGAGATGGCGGCGATGATATCATCGAAATTTTCCGGTTTCATGTTGGTGAGGAAGGAGGTCATGCCCCCGGATTCCAGCTGGAAGATGCCGTCGGTGTCCCCGGCGGACAAGGCCTTGTATACCGCCGGATCGTCCAGGGGGATGTCCTCGGGGGTGAGCTTTGGCCCGCCTCCGGCAGCGATCATGTCCAGAGAATCCCCGATGACGGTGAGGGTACGAAGGCCCAGGAAGTCCATTTTCAACAGGCCCAGGGACTCCAGGGTGCCCATGGGAAACTGGGTGGTGATGACGTCGTCGTTGGTCTGCAGGGGCACGTATTCCCGCACGGGTTTGCTGGCGATCAGCACCCCCGCCGCATGGGTGGAGGCGTGCCGGGGCATGCCCTCGATCTTGCGGGCGGTGTCGATGAGCTGCCTTACCGTCTCATCGTTTTCCGTCGCTTCCTTCAGCTCGGCGCTCAGTTCCAGGGCTTTGTCCAGGGTCATGTCCAGGGCGAAGGGGATCATCTTGGCCACCCGGTCCGTCTCCTGGTAGCTGATGCCCATCACCCGCCCCACGTCCCGCACCACGCTCTTGGCGCCCATGGTGCCGAATGTGATGATCTGGGCCACATGGTCCGCCCCATAGCGCCGTGCCACATAGTCGATGACCTCGCCCCGGCGTTCGTAATCAAAGTCTATGTCCAGGTCGGGCATGGAAACGCGATCCTGGTTCAAAAAACGCTCAAACAGCAGGTTGTATTTCAGGGGGTCTACGGCGGTAATGTACAGGGTATAGGCCACGATGGAGCCGGCGCCGCTGCCCCGGCCGGGGCCCACCAGGATGCCGTTGTCCCGGGCGTATTTGATGAAGTCCCACACGATGAGGAAGTAGTCCACATACCCCATCTGCCCGATGACGGACAGCTCGTGGTCCAGCCGGGCACGGGCGTCGGGCCGGTCCGGACCATATCGGGCCGCGAGCCCCTCCTCGCACAAGGTGCGCAGCAGGGTTGCCGCGTCCTCGCCCTCTTTCAGGGGGTACCGGGGCAGGTGCTTGGTTTCAAAGTCAAAGTCCACCTGGCAGCGCCGGGCGATTTTTTCGGTATTCTCGATGGCATCCCCAAAGTTGGGGAAGAGGGCCCGCATTTCCTCTTCGCTCTTCACATAGAGCTGGTCGGTGTTCATGCGCATGCGGCTCTCGTCCGCCAGGGTCTTGCCCGTCTGAATGCACATGAGGACTTCCTGGGCCTGGGCGTCTTCCCTGGTCAGGTAGTGGCAGTCGTTGGTCACTACCAGGGGGATGTCCAGTTCTCGGGCCATGCGCACGAGCCGGGGGGCCACCTGCTTTTGCTCCGGCAGCCCGTGGTCCTGCAGTTCGATGTAGAAGTTGCCGCTGCCGAAGATATCCTCGTACGTACGGGCCATGTTCCGGGCGTCGCCTTCCCGGCCCTCCAGCAAAAGCCTGGGCAGGTCCCCGGACAGGCAGGCGGAGAGGGCGATGAGCCCTGTTGCATGGCGGCGGAGCAGGTCGTAGTCCACCCGGGGGCGGTAGTAAAAGCCCCGGATGAAGGAATCGGACACCAGGGCGCACAAATTGCGGTACCCCTCCTGGGTCTCACACAAAAGGATCAGGTGGCTGTAGTCCCGGGAGGTGCTGGTCTTGTCCTCCATGTCGGGGCACACGTACACCTCGCAGCCGATGACCGGGTGGATGCCCTTTTTTTTGCACTTGCGGTAGAAATCCACCACCCCGTACATGACGCCGTGGTCGGTGATGGCACAGGCGCTCTGGCCCAACTCCGCCAGGCGGTCCAGCAGCTTGTCGATGCTGCAGGCCCCGTCCAGCAGGGAGTACTCGCTGTGCAGGTGCAGGTGTGCGAATCCGCTCATATGGTTCCTCCGTTTTCGGGAAGGCTTGACAGGAGAATGAATTCCCGATACCCTGATTATACCACATTGTCAAGGTTTTTTCGAGGGGAGCTTTGCCGTGGGTGGGATGCTCCGCGTGCCGGGGGAGGAGAAGGGCCGCCCGAAGGCGCAGGAGATCCCGGCACGAGCCTGAGGGAGAAGACGATTCATCGGATAATAGAACTTAACTCAATATTCCGACGCCCCGATTGACACGGGGAGAGGCTCCGGGCTACAATGAGGGATGGATTTTGGACGGGAGGATTCCGAATTCATGCAGCATCCGGAACTGGTTCGCGAGACAAAGCGAAGGCGCACCTTTGCCATCATTTCCCACCCCGACGCGGGCAAAACCACCTT
This sequence comes from Clostridiales bacterium, assembly GCA_012520375.1. Classification (GTDB taxonomy): domain Bacteria; phylum Bacillota; class Clostridia; order Christensenellales; family Aristaeellaceae; genus Excrementavichristensenella. The sequence continues at coordinate 15,514 of JAAYOH010000023.1, read as the reverse complement.
GACCGAAAAATTGCTGCTGTACGGCGGCGCCATCCATATGGCGGGTTCGGTGAAGGCGCGGAAAGCCGCCCGGCACGCCACCAGCGACTGGATGGAGATCGAAAAACAGCGGGGCATCTCGGTGACCTCATCCGCCATGCAGTTCGATTTTGACGGATACCGCATCAACATCCTGGATACGCCGGGCCACCAGGATTTTTCCGAAGACACCTATCGCACCCTGATGGCGGCGGATTCCGCGGTCATGCTGATAGACTGCGCCAAGGGCGTGGAAGAGCAGACCGTAAAACTGTTCAAGGTGTGCCGGCTGCGCTCCATCCCCATCTTCACCTTTGTGAACAAATTGGACAGGGCGGGGAAGGACCCCTACGAGCTGATGGAAGAACTGGAAAATGTGCTGGGCATCCGCTGCTGCCCGGTGAACTGGCCCATCGGGATCCACGGGGATTTCAAGGGCGTATACCACCGGGACGACAGAACGGTGGAACTGTACATGGGGGGCGACCACGGCCAGCGACGGGTAAGGGTCACCAGCATCTCTTTGGATGACCCGGAGCTGCCCGGTGTGCTGGGCAGGAGCTATTGCGACAAATTGCTGGAGGATGTGGAGCTGTTGGACGTGGCGGGGGATCCCTTCGACCTGGACATGATCCTGTCGGGGCAGCTGACCCCCATGTTTTTCGGTTCCGCCAGCAACAATTTTGGCGTGGAGCCGTTCCTGAAGCGCTTTTTGCGGTATACCAAGCCGCCAACACCCCGGGTTTCGGACCAAGGGGTCATCGACCCTGTGGACGAGAAGTTCACCGGCTTCGTCTTCAAGATCCAGGCCAACATGAACACGGCCCACCGGGACCGGATGGCTTTCCTGCGGGTATGCTCCGGGGTATTTGAAAAGGGCATGACGGTGTGGCATTCTTCCACGGAAAGCCGCATCGCGCTGAAGCAGCCGCAGCAGTTCATGGCCCAGGAGCACGAAGCGGTGGAAACCGCCTATCCCGGGGACATCATCGGCCTCTTCGATCCCGGTATTTTCCGGCTGGGGGATACCGTGTGCACCGGCGAGCCGGTGCGGTTCAAGGGCATCCCCCTCTTCGCCCCTGAAGTTTTTTGCCGGATCAGCCCGGTGGATTCCATGAAGCGAAAGCAATTCCTGAAGGGCGTGAACCAATTGTCCCAGGAGGGCGCCATCCAGACCTTCAAGCGCCCCAACATCGGGCGGGAAGAGATGATCGCCGGGGTGGTGGGCATCCTGCAGATGGACGTGCTGGAATACCGGCTGAAGGCGGAGTACGGCGTGGAGATCACAAGGGAGGGGCTGAGCTTCCGCTACGTCCGGTGGGTGGAACAGACGCCAAAGCCCCTGGACCGGCTCCGGCTCACCTCCACCACGGTGCCCGCCCTGGACCGGGCAGGCCGGGACGTGCTGCTGTTTGAAAACGAGTGGTCCATCCGCCTGGCCACGGAAAACAACGAGGGGCTGGTGCTGAGCGAGACCGCGGACCGAACCGACGGGCCGGAAGACATGCCATGACAACTACGAAGGGAAAGGGAGCCGCATTTTGAAGATGATCCGGGAAGATATCAGAAACATCGCCATCATCGCCCATGTGGACCATGGAAAGACCACCCTGGTGAACGAAATGCTTAAGCAGGGAGGCGTGTTCCGCTCCAACCAGCAGGTCGAGGACCGGGTCATGGACTCCGGGGACCTGGAACGGGAGCGGGGCATCACCATCCTGTCCAAAAATACGGCCGTGCACTACAACGGAGTAAAAATCAATATTGTGGATACCCCCGGCCACGCCGACTTTTCCGGCGAGGTGGAGCGGGTCCTGAAGATGGTGGATGGGGTGCTGCTGCTGGTGGACGCCTTTGAAGGGCCCATGCCCCAGACCCGGTTCGTGTTGAAAAAGGCGCTGGAACTGGACCTGCCGGTGATTGTCGTGGTGAACAAAACAGACCGGCCCGACGCCCGCCCCGGGGATGTGGTGGACGAGACCCTGGAACTTTTGCTGGATCTGGACGCCACCTACGAACAGCTGGACAGCCCGGTGGTCTTTGCCTCCGCCCGGGCGGGTACCGCTTCCCTGGACTGGCGGCAGACCGGAAGCGACCTGGCCCCCCTCTTTGACAAGATCCTGGAGCACATCCCGGCGCCCCAGGGGGATCCGGAGGAGCCCTTCCAGCTGCTCATCTCCACCATCGACTACAACGACTACGTGGGCCGCATCGGGGTGGGATGCATCGAGCGGGGCACGGTGACGGCGGGCCAGATGGCGGTGAAGTGCGCCTATGGGGACGACGCGGTATCCATGCCCACCAGGCTCGCGGGGCTCTTCACCTTTGACGGGTTGAAACGGGAACCCTGCGAGAGCGCTATGGTGGGGGATATCGTGGCCATCACCGGTTTTCCGGACATCGCCATCGGGGACACCCTGTGCGTGCCCAGCTGCCCGGAGCCCCTGCCCTTCGTGAAGATCGACGAGCCCACGGTGTCCATGACCTTCTGCGTCAACGACAGCCCCTTTGCGGGCACCGAGGGCCAGTTCGTCACCAGCCGCCACCTGCGGGCCCGGCTCTTCAAGGAAGTGCAGACAGACCTCTCCCTGCGGGTGGAGGATACCGCCACCACCGACGCCTTCCGGGTCAGCGGCCGGGGCGAGCTGCACCTGTCCATCCTCATCGAGACCATGCGGCGCCAGGGCTATGAATTTGCGGTGACCAAGCCCCAGGTGCTGTACAAATCGGTGGAGGGCGAGCTGTACGAGCCCATGGAGAAGGTGGTGTGCGACGTGCCCGCCGCCCATGTGGGGAGCGTCATCGAGAAACTGGGCCGCCGCCACGGGACCCTTACCGTCCTGCACGGGGAGGATCGGGTGCGCCTGGAGTTCTCCATTCCCTCCCGGGGCCTCTTCGGCTACCGCTCGGAGTTCCTGACGGATACCCGGGGCGAGGGGGTCATGAACGCCGTGTTCAGCGGGTACGGGCCCTACAAGGGGGACATCCCTTCCCGGGTCAGCGGTTCCCTGGTGGCATCCGAAACAGGGGAGACCACCAGCTATGCCCTGTTCTACATCCAGGAGCGGGGGGAGTTGTTCCTGGGGCCCGGGGAAAAGGTATACGGCGGACAGATCGTGGGCAGGAGTTCACGGCCCGGCGACATGGACGTGAACGTATGCAGGAAAAAACATCTGACCTCCATCCGCAACTCCGCCGGGGCGGAGGAGACCTACCGGATCACCTCCCTCAGGGTGCCGACACTGGAGGAATCCCTGGAATTCATCGCGGAGGACGAGCTGGTGGAGATCACCCCCGAATCCATCCGCCTGCGCAAGCGGGAGCTGGACCCGGAAACGCGCAAAAAAAAGGCCAGCCGGAAGCATTCCCATGCAAATTGAGTCCGTCGAATTGATCAATTTTCGCTGTTACGAGCGGGCGACCCTGAAGCCCTGCGCGGGGATCACCGTGCTGTGCGGCGACAACGCCCAGGGGAAGACCGCCCTCCTGGAGGCGGTGTACCTTTGCTGTACCGGCCGCTCCCACAGGACGCCCAGGGAGCGGGAGCTGATCCGCTGGCGGGAGCGCCACGGGCGGGTGACGGTGAAGGCGCAGCGGCGGGACGGCAGCCACGAAGTGCGCATAGACCTTTTCCAGGACCAGCGCAGGACCGTCACCGTGGGGGGGACCCGGATCGGCCGAAGCGGCGAGCTGCTGGGCCATGTGACCGGGGTGCTCTTCGCCCCGGAGGACCTGGACATGGTGAAGGATGGGCCCGCGGAGCGGCGTCGTTTTCTGGACATGGAGCTGAGCCAGATCAGCCCGGCGTACTACTACCAATTGCAGCGCTACATGCGGGCGCTGAACCAGCGGAGCAAGGTGCTTCACGGGTCGGCCTTTGCCCCGGAACTGGCGGATACCCTGCCGGACTGGGACGCCCAGCTGGCCCGGGCGGGGGCGCGGATCATCGAAGCGCGGCGGTGCTTTATCCGGCGGCTGAGCGTACACGCCCGAGAGGTGCACCGGGACATCACCGGGGGAAAAGAGGCGCTGGAACTCTGCTACCGCTCTGCGGTGGAAGGGGACGACCTGGACGGGGAAGCGCTGGAGAATTGCCTCTTTGCGGCCCTTGAGAGGGCCCGGGAGAACGATCTGAAGCGCTGCACCACCTCCGTGGGGCCCCACCGGGACGACATGGGGATCGCCATCGGCGGGGTAGATGCCCGGATGTACGGCTCCCAGGGCCAGCAGCGCAGCTGCGCCCTGTCCCTGAAACTGGCGGAGCTCCTGGTGATGCGGGAGGAGATCGGGGAGTACCCGGTGCTGATGCTGGACGACGTCATGAGCGAGCTGGACCCGGGCAGGCGCCGCCGGCTGCTGGGCGCCCTTCGGGGGGTGCAGACCCTGATCACCTGCACCGATCCGGAGGACCTGGCGGGGGCCGAAGTGGGGCTGATGCAGCGGGTGCAGGGAGGGACCCTGCCGGAGTAGAGAATTTTACGATTTCGGCATTGCAGGACGGGATATTTTCCGCTATACTAACGCCCGGACGGTATCCTTCTACGGGAACCGGACCCGGACGTTTTCTTTTTTTCTGGTCGTCGGGTATCACAAAGCGAACTCGAACGGAGGGATTTCATGCACGGCAAGACTTCTCGGATCACCCTGACCGCGGTATTCATCGCCCTCACCCTGCTCCTGGGGATGACGCCCCTGGGGCTGATCCCCCTGGGCGTCATCAACCTGACCATCCTTTGGCTCCCCGTCATCACCGGCACCCTTTTCATGGGGCTGAAGACCGGCATCGGCCTGGGACTATGCTTCGGACTGGCCTCTGCCCTCAGCGCCTTTGGCCTGAGCCTCGTCCCCGCCTCGGCCCTGGCCAGGGCCCTGATTGCAAGGAGCCCCATTCTGGCGATCCTGATGTGTTTTGTGCCGCGGCTGCTGGTGCCCATGACCACCTGGCTCGCCTACAAGGGACTGGGGGGAGAGGAGCGCTTTCCCCTGTCCACCGCCGGGGCCGCCGTGACGGGGACCCTGACCAATACGGTGTTTTATCTGGGGCTGATGCTGCTGTTCTACACCGTAACAGGCCTTGACAACATGGCGGTCAAAGCGGTCATCGGGGGAACGGGCCTGCTGGGCGGCGGCTGCGAGGCCGTGGCGGCGGCGATCCTGGTGCCCCCCATCCTGAGGGCCCTTGGCCGGTTGAAGCGGCAATAAAAACTTTAGGAGGTGCCCTATGATCCTCACCATGGACGTGGGCAATACCAACATCAAAACCGCGCTGTTTGAGGGCGAACTGATGCTCAATTACTGGCGCATGGCCACCAACCGGGGCACCACGTCCGACGAACTGGGCATGGTGTTGGCGGACCTCTTTGCCTACAACGGGCGCAGCATGAAGGAGGTGCGCGGCATCGCCATCTCCTCGGTGGTTCCCAGCATCAACTTCACCATCGACCATATGTGCCGCAGTTACTTTGGCATCGAGCCCATGATGGTGGGGCCCGGCGTGAAAACCGGCATCAACATCAAGTACGACAACCCCAGGGAATTGGGGTCCGACCGCATAGCCAACGCGGTGGCGGCCTACCACCTGTACGGCGGGCCCTGCATCTTCATCGATTTCGGCACGGCGACCTCCTTCGGCGTGGTGTCCGGCAGGGGAGAGTTCCTGGGGGGCGCCATCTGCCCCGGCATCAAATTGTCCGCGGATTCCCTGGTGGACCATACCGCGAAACTGCCCCGCTTCGAACTGCAAAAGCCGGACGACGTCATTGGCCGGAACACCATCACCAACCTGCAGTCCGGCATCATCTTCGGGCACGTGGGGATGGTCACCTACCTGATCCGCAGGATGAAGGAGGAGATCGGCTGTCCGGGGGCCCGGGTCATCGCTACCGGGGGAATGGCGCTGTTGGTCTCGGATGAGGCGGAAATCGACGTGCTGGACGGGCTGTTGACCCTGAAGGGGCTGCGCATCCTCTACGAAAAGAATGCCGCCCTGTCCGGCCTCGGCTCCGCAACCGAAAGCGCGAAAAAAACGTGATACAATTGAAGGATCATTGACGAACGACCGCGATTGTTGTATACTGGGCCCGTGACGATCCGGGGAAACGGGGGGACGATATGCAAGACAAGGGAAAGCGAAGGGGCCTTCGGGTACTGGCGTGGGTCCTGCTCTTGGCGCTTTTTTTGTCCGCCCCTGCCCCGGCGGCCATGGTCATCCGCTATACGAGGAAAAAGGTCAGCTTGTACACCGAAAAGAGCGCCAAGTCCCGGGTGCTGTGCCTGGTCCCCAAGGGGAAAAAGCTGCGGCTTTTCGGACAGCAGGACAAGTGGAGCCTGGTCTCCTACGTGGATGAGGAAGGGAATCGGTATAAGGGCTATGTGCTGAGCAAGCGCCTGAGCAAGAAAAAACCCAAGGCAAAGACCATGGAAGGGGAGAACCCCGAGCCGGAAGAGGCCCAGGCACAGGAGGGCATGCCGACGCCGGAAGGAACGCCGGCGCCGGAGGACGGCCCGGCCCCGGACGGAACATCGACGCCCGGGAACACGCCGGCCCCTGCAGACGTTTCGGAAACGGAAGACGCATCGGACCAGGAGAAGCCGGCGCCCGGGGAGGAGAGCGACCGGGAAAGGGAAACAAAACGCACGAAAAGGCAAAAGATCATCCGAAGCTGGGCGGGGAAAATCGGATCGGGCAAAGGGGGCCTTCCCATCCCCAGGTTGTTCCAGGACGACTATCCGGAGACCGTGTGCGAGATCGACGGGGTGGAGCGCTCCGTGGCCTCTTCGGGCTGCGGCGCGGTATGCCTGTCCATGGTGATCTCCTACATGACGGGGGACACCGGGCAGGATCCCCGGACCATCTTGGCCGAGGCCTGGAGGGCCGGCTGGTACCGCGGAAACGGCCTGGACCGGAACGCGATGATGAAGATCGCCGGGTCCTACGGGCTGCTGGGCGGTTGGAAAGACCTGAAGAAAAAAGAACTGATCGCCGTCCTCAGGGAGGGGAAGCCCGTCATCGCCCGCATGGGCTTTGGCTACTTTACGGAGGGGGGGCACTACATCGTGCTGCGGGGGCTCACCAAGAAAAACAAGGTCCTGGTGAACGACCCCGACAGCCCCTCCAACAGCCGCAAGGCCTTCCCGGCGGAGCTCTTCATCAAGGAGAGCAAGCCCGGGGCCTCGTTCCTGGTGTTCACCGGCATCGACGAGACCAAGGTCCGGGCGAGCAGCGCCCCATCGGCGGGGGAGAAGGAGAAAGCAGCGGCGCCGGAAGCTGCCGGGCCGACGGGGGAGGAAGCGGCCTCCGAAACGGCGGCCGCGGAGGAAACGGCGGCATGACCGCATAGCGTGGACCGTAAAAAAGTGTGCCGGGGCATTTGCCCCGGCACACGCTTGTGTGCTGCCATTCCGCGGATCGTGGGGGATTATTCGCCGACGGCTCCTTGCCGCCCGCCATCCTCTCCTTTCAACGCCTTTGCCCGCGTCACGAGGTAAGCCAGTTCGGTCTCCTCGTCGCTGAGGTCCGGCAGGGAGCGGACCAGGGCGGCGGCGGCGTCGAAACTTGCGGTCCCCTTATATTCGCTGTCCCGCAGCAGCATGCCGAACTGGGCGACGGCGCTTGCCAGATCCAGGTTGCGGGCCATGTCCCCGGCGGCGGCTTGGTCCGGTTCCACGATGCAGCGGATCAGGCTGCTGGTTTCTCCTTCGGGCTCTTTGTAGCGAAGGCTCACCTGGGCCAGTTCCCCGGAACCCGTGGCCGTGCCGGTCTGGTATCGCAGGTCGGGGGCAGCGGAGGCGGCAGTTCCCTGGATGCCCAGGATCCGGGCGCCCTCCGCGGGGATCAGCTCGTACAGCGCCACCACGGTGTGGCCGGAACCCATCTCGCCCCCGTCCTTGGTATCGTCGGCGAAGTCTTCGGCGGCCAGCAGCCGGTTCTCGTATCCGATGAGGCGATAGCTGTCCACCACGGCGGGGTTGAATTCCACCTGCAGTTTCACATCCTTGCACACGGTGAAGAAGTTGGCGCCCATCTGGGTGACCAGGGCCCGCTTGGCTTCGATCAGGCTGTCGATGTAGCTGTAGTGGCCGTTTCCGTTGTCCGCCAGGGCTTCCAATTTGTTGTCCTTCAGGTTGCCGCTGCCAAAGCCCATGACCGACAGGAAGACCCCGGTCTTTCGCTTCTCTTCGATGAGCTTGGTCAGGGCGGCTTCGCTGGTGGTGCCCACGTTCAGGTCCCCGTCGGTCATCAGGATGATCCGGTTGTTGCCCCCCGGGATGAAGTACTTTTGCGCGATCTCGTAGGCGGTATTGATGCCGGCGCTGCCGTGGGTACTGCCCCAGGCGGTCATGGTTTCCACGGCTTCCAGGATCTCGCCCCGGCTGGAACCCCGGACGCCTTCCAGCACCACCTGGTCGGAACCCGCATAGGTGACGATGGACACGGTGTCCTCGGGGCGAAGGGTTTCCGTGAAAAGGGCGAAGCCTTGCTTTACCAGCCCAAGTTTATTCGCATCGTCCATGGAGCCGCTGACGTCCACCAGGAAGACCAGGTTGGAGGGGGGGAGTTTTTCCGCCTCGATGGCCCGGGCGCCGACGCCCACGAAGAGCAGGGCGGCCTTGTCGTTCCAGGGACAGGGAGCCAGGGCGGTATGGATGGCGGCGGGCGCGCCGTCCGCGGGGGCGAGGCCCTTATAGCTGAAGTAGTTCAGCATCTCCTCGATGCGCACCGAGTCGGCGTCGGGCAGGGAACCTTCCAGCAGCATGCGCCGCACGTTGGTGTACCCCGCGGTGTCCACGTCCGCCGCGAAGGTGGAGAGGGGACTGGTGCTCGCCACCCGGAAACCGCTCTCGGAAACGGCGGCGTATTCCTCGGTGTTGAACGGTTCATAGCTGCCCGGAGCCATCATAAACGCACCTTCCCATGCGGCATCGTATTCCGCAAGTCCGGGCATTCCCGCAGCCTCCGAAACAGGGGCAGCGCCCTTGGAGCGGGCGGCAGGGGCGGGCATGGGCGGGGGAAGGGAGCCGATGGGCTCCGACTGGTCGGGGGCGGGCGCAGGGGGTGTGGCCAGCATGGAGGGCAGGGCGATCGCCAGGACCAGCACACAGGCCAGGGCTGCGGTGCAGGGGATCAGGATCCGGGCCGCCCGGCGCCCGGGCCTGCGGCTCGCGTTCAGTTTGTTCAAAGTCCGCCGCTCAAAATCTTCGTCGGGGACGATGTGCTCCATGGCGCGGATATACCTGTTGTCATTCATCTTCATACCCTCCCAACTGTTCTTTGAGTTTTTCCCGGCCCCGGGCCAGCCAGGTGCCTACGGTGGCAGTCCGGGCCCCCAGGATGCCGGCGATCTCGGCGATGGAGTAGCCTTCGTAGTAGTGCAGGTGCAGGGGCGTCCGGTACTTGTCCGGGAGCTTTCCCAATGCCTGGATCAGTTCCCGGCTCTCCGGTTCCTGGGGCAGTTCCTCGGGCAGAGGCGCCCGGGTTTTGAACCAGCTGCTGCGCAGGACGTTCTTGCAGCGGTTTGCGGTGGCGCGAAGCAGCCAGGCCCGTTCCTGCGCCTCTCCTTCGAACCGGGGTGCGCGGCGCATATAGGAGAGCAGGACATCCTGCACCGCGTCCTGGGCGTCCTGGTGGTTCAGCAGGTAGGAATAGGCGAAGCGCACGAGATCGGTTCCAAAGCGGGTCAATGCCCGGGCAGCCGCTTCATATCGCAAGTTGCGTTGTTCCATATGCTTATATCCTCCTTCACCATAGAAACACCTGAGAGGGGGCATTTTTTTCATGGAATGGGGGGCAAAAAGAAATTTAACAAAAAGGGCAGAGGAAAGCCTTTGGCCATCCCTCTGCCCTGGCGCGGGATCCTGCTGATCAGAATGCCTGGTCCAACTCCACGATGCGGGCCACTTTGGGGGCGGAGCTGGTGCCCTCCGCGTACTCATTGGTCAGGAAGGTATCCGCCAGCAGTTTTGCCAGGGAGACCCCCACGGTGAAGGCGCCGATGCAGGCGATGTTGGCGTTGTTGCTCTTGCGGGCCCGCTGTGCGGAGTAGCAGTCGCTGAGCAGGGCGGCGTAGGCGCCGTGGATCTTGTTGGCGGCGATGGACATGCCCAGGCCGGTGCCGCAGATCAGGATGCCCCGGTCGTACGCTCCACTGGCGACTGCCCGAGCCACTTCGGCGGCGGTGTTGGCGTAGATCACGTCTTCACTGCCAAAATCGGTGACGGGATAACCCTGTGCTGTCAGGTGTTGTATCAGTTCTTCCTTGAGGGCTGCGGCATTGGGATCACAGCCGATGGCGATCTTGTGCATGGTCATCCTCCTTGCTGTTTTGTCTTTCTTCCATTGTACAACCGGCGCCTGGAAAAATCAAGACGGGATCCCCCGTGTTTTCGATCATCCGCAGGCATCAGGGGGGAAGGCGTACTTTTTCAGGTAGCCCATCAGGCTGTCCCGGTCGCTGACCAGCAGCCCATCCACTTCGAACAGCTCGAAGAAGGCGGACAGGATGGCGGCGCCGCAGGGGATGATGTCGCTTCGCTGGGGACCGATGGCCGGGATGATGGCGCGCTCTTCCGGGCTCATGGCGCACAGGGTTTCAAGGCTGCCAAACACAAAGTCCGCGGCGAGGGGATGGTCCTGGACGCGCAGGGGGTCGTACAGGGAAAGCCCCAGGTCCAGGGCGGCCAAGGAGGTGACGGTGCCCCCAACCCCTGTCCAGGGAAGGGGCAAAAAGGGGGCGACCCCTTCCCGGGCCCCTTGAAGCAACGAACGGGCAGCCTGCCGAAGGTTCGACGGATCGCTGCAGCCCGGCATGGCTTCGTAGAGCCGGACCGCGCCCAGGTTGAGGGAGCGGGCGAAAAGGCGCACTCCGTTTTCTCCCCCCATGAGTTCGGTGGACCCGCCGCCGATGTCGATGACGCCCCGCCTGCCCGCCGGAGCGGCGCCGGCGTAGGCCAGGTCGGCCTCTTCGTCCCCGGTCAGGATGCGGATGTCCGGCAGAAAGGGGCGGCATCGCTCGATCAACGACAGGCTATTTTGGGCGTCCCGCATGGCGCTGGTGCCAAAAGCCAGCACGTCCCCATCCGCGCCCAGTGAGCGGGCCTTACGGGTCAATTGCTCCAGCGCTTCTGCCGTGCGGGCGATGGCGTCCTGCTGCAGCAGGCCGTTTTCCATGCCGAAGATCAGCCGGGTGGTAATTTTGTCCTGGTACATGGAAAGCGCCTGCTCCCCATCCCATTGGACCACGAGCAGGCGTACGGAATTGCTGCCGATGTCGAGAACGGCCTGGTACTTATGGGGCATACCGGGTATCGACGGCGGCCACAAAGCGGATCTCGTCATTTTTGAGCAGGCCTAGATCCTCGTGGGCGACGCGGCGGACGTATTCATCGGTCTTGGAAAACTCGATGCGGCGCTTCAACTGTTCGTTTTCGGATACTTTCTCCGTATACCGGGCTTGAAGCTCCAGGATGCGCAGGTCCTGCCCCTTCAGAAAGCGGCCCTGGGAAAGATACAGGCAAAAAAAGACGGCCAGCAGAGCGGACATCATAAAAAGCCAAAAACGCGGCTTGATGGTTCGAACTTTTGCCACCCAAACGACCCCATTTCACAAGGCATGACGTATAGCGCCGGCGAAACACCGACATAACAAAATAATTTCGACATGAAGTTCGATTTTCCTGCAATGGATGAAAAATTAACAAAAGATTTTGAACTTTGGGGGGATTTCCCGGGGATCCCCATCCGGGAGCCTTCCGGGGACCGCTGCCCGCGGACAGGAGACGGCAGGATGGAGCCGGGGATCACAGGGACGTTCCGGCTGCGGCCGGGCCCGGCGGGGCCATGGCGTACAGCCTTCGCCGCGGCAATCAAGGCTTGACAAGGCGGGAAAATCATGGTACCATGTCAGCCAAGAAGGAGGGAAAAGGAGCGACGTCGCTTTTCCTCCACATTAACGTTTAAAGGAGATTGTCATCATGAAGAAACTGGTCCTAATGCTGCTGGTCCTCGCCATGGTGCTGGCTTCTGTTCCCGCCGCGGTGGCGGAGGGCGAGCGGGTAGCCATCATCTGCGATCCCGTGGGCGTCAACCTGTTCCTGACCCAGGTGGTGGAGAAGGCGGAGGAACTGAAGGGCGTATACGGCTATGAGCTGAGCCTGATGGAGTGCTCCGATCCCGACGAGTGGCAGTCCAACTACCGCGCCGCGGTGGCGGAGGGCTACGACCTGATCATCGGCGTAGGCTGGCAGGCCGCCGAGTACGCCAACGAGGTGGGCACCGAGTATCCCGACGCAGCCAAATATGCGGTGATCGACACGGACGCGGGCTGCGACAGCGTCATGTCCATCAGCTACAACGAGGAGCAGGCCGCCTACCTGATGGGGGTCATGGCGGGCTACGCCTTCCCGGACGAAGAACTGTACGGCTATATCGGCTGCTTCGACGGCACGGGCTCCTTCAAGTATCGCTGGGGCTTCACCGAAGGCGTGAAGTACGTGAACCCGGACGCCAAGTTCACCTTCAACTTTACCAACAGCTATTCCGACACCGCCATTGCCTACGAGTACGCCAAGCAGCAGGCCGCTGCGGGCGCAACCTACATTTTCGGCGGCGCGGCTGCCTGCAACGAGGGCATATTCCAGGCTGCACTGGAGCTGGCGGAGGCGGGCACCCCCATCTATTCCGTCGCCCAGGATGCGGATGCCACCACACCGGACAATCCCTACATCCTTTCCGCCCAGCTGAAGAACACCGGCGTCACCACGGGCATCGTCATCGACGCCTTCTTCGCGGGCACCATGGTGGGGGGATTGACGGAGCAGAACCTGACCCAGGGCGCCATCGGCGCTACCCACATCACCAACGAGGGCAGGTACCTGAACGAGGAGATCCTCACCGAAGAGGTCATCGCCAGCTGCAAAGCCGTGGTGGATAAGATCCTGTCCGGCGAACTGGTGCTCACCCTGCCCGACGAGGCTTCCCACACCTTCTGATCGACGAATCCATGCCAGCCCTTTGGACCGCCTCCAAAGGGCTGATTTTTCCGATTTGCCCGGCGGCCCCACGGCCGGTGGGTAAAAGACCTTAGGTGCGCATGAAAGCCGCAAGGAACTCGATGGGAGGGATCACATGGCATACGAGGTGGAGATGAAGGGCATCACCAAGGCCTTCGGAAACGGCGTCGTGGCCAACGACGACGTATCCATACATTTGAACCGGGGGGAGATCCTGGCCATCGTGGGGGAGAACGGGGCGGGCAAGTCCACCCTCATGAAGGTGCTGTACGGTCTGCACAGGCCCACGGCGGGGGAGATCCGCGTGAAGGGCAAGGCCTGCAGTTTCCGGAACCCCTCGGACGCCATGGCGGCGGGCATCGGCATGGTGCAGCAGCACTTCATGCTGTTCGAGGAGATGACCGTGGCGGAGAACATCGTCTTCAAGAACGAGATCCACAGCGGGCCCTTTATGAACATGAAAAAAACCTTTGAACGGGTGCAGGAGCTGTCGGACCGCTACCAGCTGAAGATCGATCCCCGGGCCCGGATCGCTGACTGCCCGGTGGGGCTGCGGCAGCGGGTGGAGATCCTGAAGATCCTGTACCAGGACGCCCGGATCATCATCTTCGACGAGCCCAGCGCGGTGCTGACCCCCCTGGAGGTGGAGGCGCTGCTGGAGACCATGAAGAACCTGGCCGGTTCGGGACGCAGCATCATCCTCATCACCCACAAATTGAACGAGGTGATGGCGGTGGCGGACCGGGTGTACGTGATGCGCCGGGGGAAGGTGGTGGCGGAGCGCCTGACCAGGGACACCGACGAGGAAGAACTGGCCTTTTTGATGGTGGGACGGCAGATCGCGGGCCGCCAGATCCCGTCGGTGCAGCAGGGGGAGCCCCTGCTGGAAGTACGGGGCCTGCGCCTGAACCTGGAGGGGAGGGAGGTGCTCCACGGCATCGACCTCCACGTGGACGCGGGGGAGATCGTGGGCATCGCGGGGGTGTCCGGCAACGGCCAGTCCCAGCTCATCAGCTGCATCACCGGGCTGCTGCCGGCGTGCGCCGGGCAGGTGCTGGTGAAGGGGGAGGATGTGACCAACCGCCCGGTACGGCAGATCCGGGACGCGGGCTTGGCCCACATCCCCGAGGACCGCTACCAGTGGGGCTGCGCCTCCGAGGCCGCCTTGGAGGAAAACACCCTCATGAGCCGCCAGGACGAGGCCCCCTTCTGCAAGCGGGGGATGATGGACTACAAGCGCGTCCGGAAACACGCCGTCGGGCTGATCCGGGATTTTGACGTGAAGGCTTCCTCCCCGGGACAAAAGATGCGGGAATTGTCCGGGGGAAACGCCCAGAAGCTGATCCTGGCCCGGGAACTGAACCTGGATGCCGAAGTGCTGATCTGCGCAGAACCCACCCGGGGGGTGGACGTCGGCGCCATGGAGGCCATCCACGACCGGCTGCTGAAGAAGCGCAGCGAGGGGGCCGCGATCCTTTTGATCTCATCGGAGCTTACCGAGATCATGAGCCTGTCGGACCGCATCTATGTCATCTTTGAAGGGAACATCCGGGGGGAATTCCGGCGGGACAGCATGGACGACAAGCACCTGGGCCTTTTGATGTTGGGGGGGACGGTGGACCATGAATGAGGAGAGGACCGAACGCCGGCGTCGGCTGTTGGGGTATGCGGACACCCTGAGCCAGCCCCTGGTGGCGGTGATGATCAGCCTGATCCTGGGGGCCGCGGTCATCGTGATCTGCGGCGAGAACGTGTTCAACGCCTACGGCATCATGGTGCGGGGCGCTTTCGGCAACAGCTTTTATCTCTCGGAGACCTTGAAACGGGCTACCCCCATCATCCTGGGGGGGCTGGCGGTGTGCATTGCCTGGCGCTCCGGCTACGAGGCCATGGGGGGCGAGGGGCAGATGATCCTGGGGGCGCTGTCCTCGGCCCTCGTCGCCTACTACATGCCCGGGCCGGGGCTGCTGCGCATCTTTGTGGCCGTAGCTTCCGCCCTGTTCGTGGGGATGCTGTATTCCCTGCTGTCGGGCTGGCTGTACGAGCGCTTTGAGGTGACCTTCATCATCTCCACCCTGATGCTCAACTACATCGCCAACTACATGGCCAGCTACCTGACCAACTATGTGGTGAAAGACCCGGAGGCCCTGGACATCAACTCGGTGCAGACGGGCAAGGTCATGGAGGCGGTCCGGCTGCCCAAGGTCTTTGGCTCGGTGCACCTGGGGTTCTTCCTGGCGCTGCTGGTCGTGGCGCTGCTGTACCTGCTGTTCACCCGCACCAGCTTCGGGTACAAGTCCCGCATGGGGGGGCTCAACCCCAAATTTGCCCTGTATGGGGGCATCAATGCCCGGCGGATGCTGTACCTGGTGCTGGGGTTGAGCGGCATGGCCGCGGGGCTGGGGGGCGCCTTTGAGGTGCTGGGCTCCAAGTACCGCTACATCGACCAGATGATCTTCAACGCGGGGTACGCCTGGAGCGGCATGGT
>JAAYOH010000022.1 GCA_012520375.1 Clostridiales bacterium | reverse complement strand
TAATGCTTTCATTTTCTTCTCCCTTAATGATATAAACCATGATGTCTTCAATGCTCGGTTTGAATAATTCGATATTTGCCGGCATCAAATCGCGGACAACAAGCAAATCTTGCCCAAACGCATGCTTTCTCCTGCCTATAATCGATTTCGGATCGAGGTTTTCAATCATTTCATTATCCAATGAACATAGAGCATAGCGTTCCACCAGTGCATCTTTTTCCTCCATGAAGAGAATTTTGCCATGATGAAGAAAAGCAATATAATCAGCTGCTTTCTCCAAGTCGGATAAAATATGGGAAGATATCAAAATCGTATGGTTTTCATCTTGCAGAAAATCCAAAAGAATATCTAAGATCTCATCTCTTATCACGGGGTCCAGCCCACTTGTCGCTTCATCAAGGATCAATAATTCCGCCTGATGAGAGAGCGCGATAGATAAAGAAAGCTTCATTCTCATACCACGGGATAAGCGTTTTACCCTCTGATCGCTCGGCAAGCCGAATCTCTTGATGTATGAACGAAAAGTGCCCTCTTCCCAACTGTCAAAACTCAATTTGCATAGGTTGCCAACTTCCTTGACTTTCATTTCTCCGGGGATGTTTATATTGTCAAAAACCACGCCGATTCTATTCATAAGATCAGGCGTACACTCTTTTATATTCCTGTCGAAAATTTTTATTTCCCCGTCATCCGGCTTTATAAGGCCCAAAATTGCTTTTAAGGTCGTGCTTTTACCCGCACCGTTCTCTCCTATATAACCGACCATGCAGCCCACAGGGATATTGAAATTCAATGGTCCCAACGAGAATCCGGCATAATTCTTGGTTAGATTTTGTATTTCAATTGCATTGTTGATCATCTCCAACTCCTCCCAAAGCGTCTAATATTTCTTTTAAATCTGTTATGGATAATCCGGCAAGCTCGGCGCCTTTGATAGCCTCCAACAACGAAGCCTCCACTTTACGGAGTTGCTCTTCCCGGACAAACTCTTTGTTTTGAAGAGAGACAAAACTTCCCTTTCCTTGTACTGAGTTTATAAAACCTTCTATTTCCAATTCGTCATAGGCCCGTTTGGTCGTTATTACACTAACGCGCAATTCTTTTGCCAAATACCTGATTGATGGCAACTGTTCTCCCGCCTTCAATTTTCCAGTAATAATAGCGGATTTCATTTGATTTTTTATCTGCAAATAAATGGGATCACTGCTAGCGTTACTGATTTGTATATTCACATCTACCTTCCCCTCCATTGTAATCATCACATTCTCTGCGTATCGACTGTTCATAGTTTATATGAACACATATCAACAGTCAAGGTTTTTTGTGTAAAAGAATATTAAGCAATCATAGATCAAATACTACCGCCATCGATATTACCGCCTAAAGACGAGAATCAGATCGTATTTTAAGATTTGCCAGAATTATGCTGACATTTCAACACTATGCAAGTATACCGGCAACCTTGATAACTGACAAAGAATATTGGTTCATGTCAAAAATTTTGCACAGTTGCGTAGAGAATCCGGTATGGTGTCTACAGTCACAACGCAGCCGTCGTCGTAGCCGCAGCCCTTGTGGGTATATAGTCAACGCCAAGGTGGGCTTGATTGCTTACCTTGCGCACTGCAACAACCGTCGTATCAAAGCCAAACTGAAAGGCTTACCCCGGCTATCGCTGTCCACAGAAAACAAGCCTTTCCAGCAGCCTGACGTATTCTCGCCTGACTTTGGGGTCAGTTCAACCGCCACACAGGCACAGGGTTTATCGCCTGGCTGCTTTCCGCTGGAAGAACTTGACGATTTCGACGATGGGGATCACGACGATCGCCAAAGCCAATGCAATGCCGTATTCAGCCGGGCCAACGGGCGTGAATCCAAAGGCATTGGCCAGGAAGGGGATTTCCAGGACTGCGGTGGTCAGCAAGAGGGAACCGATCATCGCCAGCCATAGGATCTTGTTCTGGGATTTCAGGCTGAAAATGGACTTGCGCTGAGAACGCAGGTTGAATGAGTGGAAAACTTCACACATGGACATGGTCAGGAAAGCCATGGTCATGCCATGCTCGGAAATGCCGACGGGCATGGCGAAGCGCCCTGCCTCAAAGGCGTTTCCGATAAAGTAGGACAGCAGGGTCAGGACCGTGACCAGGATCCCCTGATAAACGATATCGCCAAACAGACCGCCGGCAAAGACGCCTTCTCCGGAATCGCGAGGAGGACGGTTCATGGTATCGGGTTCAGCGCTTTCCATACCCAAAGCTATCGCGGGGAAGCAGTCGGTGATCAGGTTGATAAACAGCAGGTGGACGGGTTTCAGCAAGATAAAGCCCATCAGCGTTGCGGAGAAGACGCCCAAAACCTCGGACAGATTGGATGCCAGCAGGAACTGGATGGCCTTGCGGATATTGTCGTAAATGCGGCGTCCCTCGCCGACCGCGGCGACGATGGTCGCGAAGTTGTCGTCCGCCAGGACCATATCGGCAACGTTCTTGGTCACGTCGGTACCGGTGATCCCCATGCCGATGCCGATATCGGCGGACTTGATGGAGGGAGCGTCGTTGACGCCGTCGCCGGTCATCGCGGTAATGGCGCCGTTGGCCTTCCACGCGTTGACGATGCGGGTCTTGTGCTCGGGCTGTACGCGGGCATACACGCTGTACTGCTTGACCGCTTCGCAGATCCCGCTGTCGGGGATCGCGCTCAGTTCGGCGCCGGTAATCGCCTGAGACGAATCAGAAATGATGCCCAACTCCTTGGCAATGGCAACGGCAGTGTCTTTGTGGTCGCCGGTGATCATCACGACGCGGATGCCAGCGCTTCGGCATTCATCCATGGCATCCTTGACTTCGGGGCGAACAGGGTCGATCATGCCGGTCAGGCCGAGGAACACCAGTTCCCGCTCCAGAAACTCGGGCGCGTTGTCGGAGGGCTTGGCAGCCCAGTCGCGTTTGGCGACTGCCAGGACGCGCAGGGCGCGGTCGGCCATGGCCTTGTTCTCCCCCATGATGTCGCGCCGTTTTTCGTCGGTCATGGGCTTGATTTCGCCGTTATCATCATAACAGGTGCAGCGGGAGAGGACCACGTCGGGACCGCCCTTGGTGTACTGCATACAGGGACCGCCCAGGTCGTGGACGGTGGACATCATCTTGCGCCCGGAATCAAAGGGCGCCTCGTCCACGCGGGGCATAGCCTTTTCCAGATTCTGTTTGGCCAGGCCTACGGAATAGGCAAAGTCAACCAGCGCGCACTCGGTGGGCTCGCCCTCGGCCCGGTTGGCTTCGTTCAAGACGGCGTCAGAGCACAGGGCCATGGCAGAGGCCACCAGCTTGGTATCGCCGGTGTGCTCCACAACGGTCATCTTGTTCTGGGTCAGGGTGCCCGTCTTGTCTGAGCAGATGACCTGGGTACAGCCAAGGGTCTCCACGGCGGTCAGCCGTCGGATGACCGCGTTGCGCTGGGACATTTTGGTGACGCCGATGGATAGGACCACGGTAACGACGGTGGCCAGCCCCTCGGGGATGGCGGCAACGGCCAGAGAGACTGCGACCATAAACGTTTTCAGGACAACGGACAGGGCGCGGCCTGTTTGGGAAAGTTCGCCGCGAGCCATGAACAGGTTGAAGGCGAAGATGAACACACAAATGCCCAGGACCAGCTTGGACAGCAGGGTGCCCAATTCGCCCAGCTTGCGCTGCAGGGGCGTTTCCTCCTCTTTGGTGTCGGCCAGGGCGCCGGCGATCTTGCCCATCTCGGTCTCCATACCGGTAGCGGTGATGACAGCCTTGCCGCGGCCATACACCACGGTAGAACCCATATAACACATGTTCCTGCGGTCGCCCAGGGGAACCTCGTCCCGGCCTTCGATCGCGCCCAACGCTTCCAAAACCTTGTTGACGGGGACCGATTCACCGGTCAAGGCAGCTTCTTCGATCTTCAGCGAGGCGTTTTCGATGATGCGGCCATCGGCGGGAACGGCGTCACCGGCCTCCAGCAGCACCACGTCGCCGGGGACCAGATCGGTGGCGTGCAGAACAACCGCCTTGCCGTCACGCAAAACTTTGCAGGTGGCGGCGGTCATGGTCTGCAGGGCTTCGATGGCGGCCTCGGCCTTGCTCTCCTGGATCACGCCCAGGATTGCGTTCAGCAGGACGACGGCCAGGATGATGATCACTTCAGCCCATTCGTTTTCATTGGCCAGCATCCCGGTCGCTGCACTGACTGCAGCGGCAGCCAGCAAAATCACGAGCATGGGATCTTTCAGCTGGGCCAAAAATCGTTGCAAAAAAGTAGGTTTTTCAGCTTCCTTCAGCTTGTTGGGACCATACTTTTCCAGGCGCTCGCCGGCCTGTGCGGACGTCAGTCCGCCGACGTCTGTATCCAGCCGGCGAAGGACCTCTTCTTTTGATTGGGTGTAAGCTTTTTCCATTTGCTGCGCTCCTTTTCTTGCCGGGTATGCCGGAAACGAATGGAACATTTCTGCGTTGAAACATACACCAGCCGGAAATCGATTTGTGCAGGGATCCCTGCAGGATGACAGGTAAGAGTATCGCACGATTGCAAGGAAACCCGGAAGGGGTGCGGTGTCGCTGCGACACAAACAAAACCCACAAAGGAGGGTTTCCATGGGCAACATTATACGCCTGGGCGGGGGAGAAGTAAACCGGGCCGCCTGCTCAAATGTGTGAATAATTTTGGCACGGCCGATGATCGGCACGTAAGGGCCGTATTGGGCCGGTGGCACAGATCAACGCCCGGCAGGTGTGCTGCAAAGCAAACCAATTGCTTCCCGGGAACAAGAACAGGGCTGCCGCAGCAGCCCCGTTGCTTTTATCTTCTCCCGTCCTCAGATCTCTTCGATCTGTACCTTGCGCCCCAGCTTGTTGGACAGCTTGCTGGCGTCCAGGACCCGGATGATGTTGGCGCCGTCCCGGAAATTGGGATAGATATCGGCGCCCTTGTCCACGGCGCACAGGAAATCGTAGAAGGCGTTGACGAAGGTGTGCTCGTAACCGATCGGATGGCCGCAGGGCCACCAGGCGAACTGGTAGGGATGCACATTCTCGGTGCACAGGATGGTGCGGTAGCCCTGCTCCGCCAGGGGCAGGGTGAAGTCGAAGTACTGCAGCTCGCTCATGCGCTCGAAGTTGAACTTCAGGGCGCCCTTGGAGCCGTACACCTCGAAGTCGTTGAAGTTCTTGCGCCCGCAGGCGAAGCGGGACACGTCGATGGAGCCCACGGCGCCGTTTTCGAACTCGAGGGTCATGAAGGCGCAGTCGTCCACGTCCACAGGGGCCATCTCGGCCTGACCGCTGCTCTCGCCCTTGGAGAAGGTGGCTGCGTTGGCGCCGGGCAGGGGCCGCTCCTTGATGAAGGTCTCATGCACGGAGACCACCGATTTGGGCTCGCCGATCAGGAAGCGGGCCAGGTCCACGGCGTGGCTGCCCAGGTCGAAGAGCACGCCGCCGCCGGCCTTGGCTTCGGTGAGATGCCAGGTCTTGGGGAACTCGGGATCCATGATCCAGTCCTGGAGGTAGGTGCCCCGCCAGTGGTAGATGGTGCCCAGCTTGCCCTCCTCGATGAGCTGCTTGGCGTAGGCCACTGCGGGCACCCTGCGGTAGTTGTGGTTCAGGTAGTGCACCACGCCCGCCTCTTCCGCCGCCTTGGCCATGGCTTCGCACTCGGCATAGTTCATGCCGCAGGGCTTTTCGCACACGACGTGCTTGCCGTGCTTCGCCGCCTCGATGGCCATGGGCGCGTGGAGGTAGGTGGGGGTTCCGATGTTCACGATGTCGATGTCGTCCCGGGCCACCACTTCCCGCCAGTCGTAGCTGACCTCGTCGTAGCCCCAGTTCCTGGCGAAGTCCTCCTGCCGGGTCCGGTCCCCCACGATCACCTTCAGGTTGACCTTGAAGGGGGCGTCAAAAAACTCGTTCACCCGCAGCCAGGCGTTGGAATGGGCCTTGCCCATAAACCCGCCGCCGATCATGGCGACATTCAGCGTCTTTTTCATCTGGGTATCCCTCCTGATTTGATGTGGTCCTTACGGATACTTGGCGGCGATCTTCTTCATGTTGTACACGGAGACCATGATGGCTTCCCGCTCCATGTTCATCCATTCCGGGGCGGGACAGTCGATCTCCACCGCCAGGAAGCCATCGAAGCCCGCCTTGGACAGGATGGCCGCCAGCTTGTCGTTGTCCACGATGCCCATGCCCACCGGCACACCGCAGAAGAAGTACCAGTCGTCGGGCCGGGCAGTGGGATGCATCTTCAGGTCTTTCAGGTGTACCGAGAACACGTAGGGTGCCAGCTTCTCCATGCCCTTGATGGGGTCGTCCAGCAGGCGCAGGAAGTTCCCGGTGTCAAAGTTGATGCCGAAGTTGGGGGAATTCACCGCTTCCACCATCTCCAGCATCTCGTCGGAGGTGTAGTCGATGTGGTTTTCCGCCGCCAGTTTCACCCCATGGTCCTCGGCGATCTTTGTGGCCTCCTTGTACATGGGCACCAGCCGGGCGATGTGGTCCCGGTGGTTCTCGTGGCGCCAGTCGAAGGCGGAGCCAGTGATGCGCATCACATCGGTGCCCATCAGCCGGGTCTTGGGGATCAGCCGTTTCATCTCCTCAAAGGCCTCGGGGTTCAGGCCCCGTTCCAGGCCGTTGGGATGGCCCCAGGCGAACACGCTCTCCAGGCCGTACTCCTTCAGTTTGGCCCCCAGTTCCTTCAGGTAGCCGTCCTCCAGGCTGGGCAGGAAACAGGTCTCCAGGGATACCCCGTCCACCTCCAGCCAGCGGGCATAGTCCAGGAAATCGTCCACGGTGGCCAGCTTTTCGGGCTGGGCCTGCATGTCGTAGACCTCGCCGAACAGGCGATGGTAGCAATAGCTGTCGATACCGACTTTCATGGGTCATCCTCCTTTTTTCATATGATGCAAAAGCGGCAGGCCGCCCCGCCGCATATTTGGGTCAACGGTCTTTGTCCTTGCGCTGGATCAGCACCGCCAGGATGATGATGGCGCCCTTCACCGCGTTCACCAATTTGGTGGGCAGGCCCAGCAGGGTCAGGATGTTGGAGATCATGCCGAAGATGAAGGCGCCGAACATGGTGTTCACGATGCGCCCCCGGCCGCCCTCCATGGCCACCCCGCCGATGACCGCCATGGCAATGGCGTTCAGTTCGTAGTTGGTGCCGGAGGAGGTGGAGTTGATGGAGCCCATGCGGCTGCTCTCCATGACCCCGGCCACCGCGATGGCCACGCCCAGCAGGGCGTACGCCATGATCTTGATCCGGTCGGTCTTGATGCCGGACAGGCGGGTAGCCTTTTCATTGGAGCCCACCGCATAGATGCGCCGCCCGATGGAGGTATACTTGGAAATGTACCAGTACACCGCCACCATGATGAAGAAATACAGGATCTGCAGGGGCAGTTCCCCGAAACCCAGGGGGATGGAGGTGGAAGACAGGGCCAGGTAGCCGGGCACCTTGGTGGTAACGCCGCCGCCGTTCAGGGCGTACACCAGCACCGATCGGTAAATCAGCTGCATGCCCATGGTGACGATGAAGGAGGGGACGCGGCCTTTGGTGACGATGATGCCCGTCAGCACCGACAGGGCAATGGAACAGGCAAAGGCGGTGAGCACCCCCAGGATGGTGGGGATCAGGCTGGCCATGGCGGGGGAAGCGCCGGCCATCCGCTCCGCCAGCCAGTTGATCACCGTAATGGACATCGCGCTCACCGCCACCATCTGGGCGCCTGCGGACAGGTCGATGTTGCCCGTGATGATGACGAAGGCCATGCCCAGGGCGATGACGCCGGTGATGGAGTTGTTGCGCAGGATGTTGATGATGTTGTTCCAGGTCAGAAAGCTCCAGCTGTCCTTCAGCAGCCCCTGGAGCAGCATGGAGGCGACGATCATCACCAGAGTGACCAGGATGATGCTGTAGCCGTCCATGAACTTCCGGAGCAGGTCTCTGTTCCCTTTGGGCGTTCTCTTCGTCTGCATGGTGTCCCTTCTCCTTTATCCCGCCAATGTGCCGCCGGTGCACAGAATCATAATGGCTTCGTCGCTCATCTCGTCCCGCGTCAGTTCTCCCCGGAGTTCCCCGTGGTACATGACCAGGGCCCGGTCGCAGGTCTTGACGATTTCCTGGGCCTCCCCGGAGGTGATGATGATGCCGATGCCCTGTTTGGCCAGCTTCATGATCTCGGCATAGATCTCGTTTTTGGCGCCCACATCCACGCCCTGGGTGGGATTGGACAGGATCATCACCTTGGGCTCCGCGTCCAGCCACTTGGCCAGCACCACCTTTTGTTGGTTGCCGCCGGACAGGGAGGTAATGAGGCTCGTCAGCTTGTCCGCCTTGATGGACAGGCGCTGCCGGGCGCTCTCCGCCGCCCGCGCCTCTTCCGCCAGGGACAGCTTGATGCCGTGCTGGTACCGGTCCAGGGCCACGATGGTGGTATTGGCCCGCACCGACAGGTCCTTGATGATGGCATTCTCCTTGCGGTTGGAGGGCAGCATGCCGATGCCCATTTTCCGGGCGTCCGAGGGGTGCCGCGCCTCGATGGGCCGGCCTTCCAGCTTTACGCTGCCGCCGCTCCGGGGCAGGTCCCCAAAGAGACAGCGCGCCAGTTCTTCCTTGCCGTCCCCCAAGAGGCCCGTGATGCCCAGGATCTCGCCGCTGTGCAGGGTAAAGGACACGTTCCGGGCATAGCCCTTTACGCTGAGGTTTTCCACCTCCAGCAGGGGCTCCCCGATGGGACGGGGCTCGTACACCTCCACCCCCAGCACGTCCCGGCCCACCATCATCTTGGCGATCTCCACCTGGCTGATCTTGCTGCCATCTTCCTGTTTGATGAGCCCGCTGGCCACCTTTTCCCCGTTGCGCAGCACGGTGAAGGAATCGCAGAAGTCCACCACCTCCCCCAACTTGTGGGAGATGAAGATGATGGTGACCTTTTGCTCGCGGGTAAGGCCCTTCATGATGGCAAATACCCGGTCGATCTCCCTTTGGGTGAGGGAGGTGGTGGGCTCGTCCATGATGATCAGCCGGGCGTTGCGCAGCAGGGATTTGGCGATCTCCACGATCTGCTTGTAGCTGGTCTCCAGGGAGCCCATCATGGCCCTGGGGTCGATGTCCACGTTCATCTGCTGGAACACCCGGCTGCAGGCCTCGCACATGCGCTTCCGGTCCAGCACCTTGAAACGCCCGTGGAGCTCGTTGCCCAGGAACATGTTCTCGTATACCGCCAGATCGTTGATGACGTTGAGCTCCTGGTGGATGAAGGCGATGCCGTGCTGCCGAGCGTCCTGGGTGGAGGTGATGCGCACCTTCTCCCCGAACAGTTCCACCCTGCCCCGGTCCATGGGGGTGACCCCGCCCAGGATGTTCATGAGGGTGGTTTTCCCCGCGCCGTTTTCGCCCAGCAGCGCGTGGATGGTCCCTCGCTCCACCGTGAAGTCCACCTCTTTGAGTACGGGGACGCCGCCATAGGTCTTGACGATGCCCCGCATCTTCAGTGCTGTCTCCGCCATGATCCATCTCCTTCCCCGTTCGTTTCAGGGGGCGCAAGCTTCGAATGGAGAGAGAAGGCAAACGCCTCCTCTCTCCCCAAGGGGCAACGGTATGGTTCCTTAGAAGGGAGCGTCCTCGGTGACGCCGTTGCGCACCATCCAGTCCGCATAGTTGGTGTAGTCCAGGGTCTCCGGGGGAATGATCACCCTGGCGTCATAGGTTTCGCCCTGGGTCAGGCCGTAGGCCAGCTTGATGCAGTCGCCCATCATGTAGGGGGCGTAGGTCTGGGTGGACAGCCAGATCTTGTCTTTATACTCGTCCATCAGCTTGAAGTAGGCCTGTCCGTCGCCGCAGCCCGTCATGACCTTCACTTCGCCCAGGCGGCCCTGCTCCTCGATGGCTTTGAGCATGCCGGTGGACAATTCATCGTCGCAGCTGTATACGCCGTCCAGTTCGGGATTGGCGGTGAGGATGTCGGTCATCAGGGCCAGGCCGGTCTCCTGGGCCGCGTTGTCGGCGGCGTACTCGCCCAGCACTTCGATCTCGGGGAATTCTTTCAGGCCGTCGCGGCAGCCGTTGACCCGCTCTTCGAAGATGGCGCCGTAGGAGGGGATGGTGGTGATGACGATCTTGCCCTTTCCGCCCAGCTTCTCAGCGATATACTGAGCGCCCAGCACGCCGATCTGGTAGTTGTCGCCCGCCAGGTAGTAGTCGGGGGTGGTACCGCCCAGGGTGCGATCGAAGTTCACCAGGGTGATGCCCGCATCCATGACCCGCTGTGCGGCGGCTTCCAGGGTGTCGTTGAAGGGGAAGAGCACGATGATCTCGCAGCCCTCATTGATGAAGAAGTCCAGGTCGGAGGCCTGCTCGGCTTCGGACTCGGCGATCTTCATGAGGTAGTTCATGCCCAGGCTGTCGGCAGTGGTTTCCGCGGACCAGGAAACGGCGGCGACCCAGCCGGTGGGGTTGTAGGGGCAGGAGATGCCTACCAGGGGCTGCTCTTCGGCCATGGCAACGCCAAAGCCAAGGGTGAGCGTCAGAACAAGAAACAGTGCAAGGATTTTTTTCATGGGGTTTTCCTCCTCCGATATTTTTTACCGCACGTGCGGTTTGGGAGCGTCAAAGCTGGGCAACCTCCCAGCCGAACACCCGGGCCACCTGGCGCAGCTGGGGCGCCACGTCCCCCTGGATGATCATGGAGTGGTGGGAGCACAGTTCGTCCATCACCCGATGTCCGTCGGCATAACGAATCAGGGCGCCGTTCAGGGCGTCGCTGCCCGGATACTGGACGTATTCCTCGATCTCGGCCCGGATCACCGACAGCTTCTTGAAGCCGGGGTAGATCTTGGCCAGGGTAACGGGGCCCGTGGGGAAGCGGCAGTCCACCATGGTGGCCTCGTCGTTCACGATAGCCAGCACCTTGGGCCGCAGCGTCCACTCGGTGCAGAAGCTGCGGGGGGCAAAACCGAAATAGCCGCAGTGTACGCCCAGGGCGTGATTGTCCGGATCCGGGATGTCCGGGAAATGTTCGATGCGCTCGTGGGCCAGGGCCGCCATGCCCACCAGGAAGGGGTAGAGGTTGGTCATCATGATGGGCTTTTCCAGGGCCCGGTACAGGACGAAGGTGGTGAGCAGGGTGAGGGTGTCCCCCTCGCAGGCCCAGATGATGCCGTCCCGCTCGAAGAGCATGTTCCACACCAGGCAGGGGGTGGTGTCGCAGTGGAAAGACTCGTTCAGGCAGTTGGCTCCCACGCCTTCCACGCCTCCCACCTCATCGATGACCTCCTTGATGGCGAGATACAGTTTGGCGGACTGGAGCAATTGGGCCGGGCGCACGCCTTCGCAGTGGACTGCCCAGTCCCCGGATACCGCCTCCGCCTCGCTGTCCGAGACCGCCCGGGCCCGTTCGTTGACCGCTTTCCAGCTGCGGAAAATCAGCTTGCAGCCGAAGTATTCCTCCATTTTGTCCACGGACTGCTGTTCCCACCAGTAAAACTTTTTAAAGATGTTGGCCTGCATGCCCTCCCCGGGGCTGTCCTGGAACATCAGGAAGCGGGCGCCCTTCTTCAGGGTGTTCCGGACCGCGATGGCGCGCAACACCACTTTTCCCATCTCGATGCTGTAGGGGGAAAACACGGTGAGGCCCAGGTCCCGCAGGTAGGTGACGATCTCCCAGTCCCACATCTCCACGGTGCCGAAACGGCTGGTGAGCACCACCATGGGCAGCCCATAGGCTTTGAGCTCTTCATCGTGGCGGAAAGCGGCAAAGAGCAACTGCACGAAGACCACGGCATCCGCCCCCTTCGGCAGGGGCTCCCCCACCGCCACGGAGGGCAGGAATTCCGCCACGTCCCCGTAGTATTCCTGCAGCCGTTCCAGCTGTTCCCGATACTCGTTTTGTTCCCGCTCGTTCCATTCGGAAAAATAGACCGGCGCCAGTACTGCCTTCATTCGGCCCTCATCCTTCCCTTGCAAAGATCCCCCGAACCGCCGGAATCGTATCTATCCGGATTATACCCTTTGTATCATGGTTTGTCAAGAAAAAAAGAAATACGGACAAAACGAAACCATTTGACAGCAAACGAAACCGTTCGTTACCGCGTGGTCCGCGAACGCCACAGTTTTTTCGCAATTCCCGCGCATCCCCGTCTTGACACCCGGGGGCGCTTGTGGTAAAGTAAACGTAACATCACAACAAGGGAGGTAAACACATGGAGGCTGTAAAAACTTTCGCATCCAACGCGGCAGCGGGGGCATCCAGCGTCCTGGACGACTGGCTCGCCCTGGTGCAGCCCTGGCAGCTGTTGCTGGCCGCCTTTATTTTGCTGCTTCTGGTCATCATCCTCATCGGCGCCCTGTCCGCCAGGGGCCGTCGGGTCCGGGATCTGGAAAATGCCCGGGCGGAAAACGACAGCGCCCTTCGCCGGGCGGAGGACGAGGCCAGGCAGGCTTTGAAGCAAAAGGACGAGGAGCTGAGCCGCAAGAAGGCCGAAATGGACCGGGCCCTGGACGAGAGCCGGGAGCAGGCCAACCAGCTCAGCATCCAGATCAACGAGCTCAGCACCTTCCGCAGCCAGTACATCCGTATCCCGGACGCAAAGGCCGAAGCCCGGCGCATCCTGCGGGAGGCAAAAGACCAGGCCTTTGTGGTGTCCAGCCTGGCGGAGATGGAGTACAGTGAGATCATCGCCCAGGCCAACAAAGAGGCGGAGTCCATCCGGGATCTGGCCCAGCAGCGGCTGACCCAGTCCCACGACGCCCTGCGCAACGCCCTGGACAGGGCGAGCAAGATCATCGAAGACGCCCACGCAGAGCGCAACCGCATCGCCGGCATCGGCAGCTACGAGGAGGGGGACCTGATCGACTCCACCGCCGAGGAGCTGGAGCCCGTTCCGGCGGAGGAGGCGGAAGAGCCCGCCCCCGCGGAAGAACCCGCCCCCGCAGAAGAGCCCGCACTCCACGAGGCGGAGGAGCCTGCTTCCACCGATGAGGACTTTGACCCCGTCTACGAAGAGCTCTTCCCCGACGACGATCAATAAGTTCTTCTTTTCCCGGGGCGCCGACGCAGCAGCAGCCGGCGCCCTTTCGCTATGTGCAATTTTTCCATGGAATTATCCCGCCCGGCAGCGCTTCCGGACGGGATCTGGTATATAATGGATACATCAATCGGGGATGGAGTGTCAAAACATGGACTTTAAAAAAAGCATCGCAGTTTGCATCACCGGCGCCCTTCAAGAGGCTTTTGGGCAGGCGCCCCTTACCGCGGAGGAGATCCAGCAGGTCCTGGAGATCCCCCCCGATCCCTCCCTGGGGGACTACGCCTTTCCCTGTTTCCGGCTGGCAAAAGGACTGCGCAAAGCCCCCGCCGTGATCGCGGACGGCCTGCGGGAGGCCATCAACGCGCCCTTCCTGGCCCGGGTCGATTCGGTGAAAGGGTATCTGAACTTCTACATCAACCGGGTCCTGTACGCCCGGGAAGTGGTGGAGAAGGCGCTCCGCGAAGGCGCGAACTACGGCGCCGGGGACGAAGGCGCGGGCAAGACCGTCTGCATCGACTATTCCTCCATCAACATCGCCAAGCGCTTTCACATCGGCCACCTGTCCACCACCATGATCGGCCACGCCCTGAACAAGATGTACCGCTTCCGGGGCTACGATGTGGTGTCCATCAACCACCTGGGGGACTGGGGCACCCAGTTCGGCAAGATGGTCTGCGCCTACAAAAAGTGGGGCGACAAGGCCGCGGTGGAGCGGGGCGGCGTGGACGAAATGGTGCGGCTGTACGTGCAGTTTGAAAAAGCCAGCCAGGACGATCCCGCCCTGGCGGACGAGGGGCGGGCCTGGTTCAAAAGGATCGAAGAGGGGGACCCCGAGGCCCTGGAAATCTTCGAGTGGTTCAAGAGCGTTACCCTTCGGGACGCAGAGCGGGTGTACGACATCCTGGGCGTCAAATTCGACTCCTACGCCGGGGAAAGCTTCTACAACGACAAAATGCAGCCCGTCATCGACGAACTTCAGGCCAAGGGCCTGCTCAGCGAGTCCGACGGCGCCCATGTGGTGGACCTGGAAGCCCATGGCATGCCCCCCTGCCTGATCCTGAAAAAGGACGGCGCCACCCTGTACGCCACAAGGGACCTGGCGGCCGCCTTTTACCGCAAGCGGGTCTACGATTTCACCAAATGCCTGTACGTGGTGGCCTACCAGCAGAACCTGCACTTCAGGCAGTGGTTCAAGGTGATCGAACTGATGGGCTACGACTGGCACGCACAGTTGGAACACGTGGCCTTCGGCATGGTCTCCTACGAGGGAGAGACCCTGTCCACCCGCAAGGGCCATGTGGTGTACCTGGAAGACCTGCTGAACCAGTCCATCGCCAAGGCCCGGGCCATCATCGACGAGAAGAGCCCCGCCCTGGAAAACAAGGACGAGGTGGCCCGGCAGGTGGGCGTGGGCGCCGTGATCTTCTTCGACCTGTACAACAACCGCATCAAGGACATCGATTTCTGGTGGGACCGCGCCCTCAACTTCGACGGCGAAACCGCCCCCTACGTACAGTACACCCATGCCCGCTGCTGCTCCGTGCTGCGCAAGGCCCGGGAGCCCGACTGCGCCCCGGACTACGCCGCCCTGGCGGACCCGGAATCCCAGGACGTGGTGCGCCTCATCGAGCAGTTCCCCGACCTTGTTACCACCGCCCTGGAACGCAGCGAACCCTCCATGATCACCCGCTTCATCGTGGACCTGGCCCAGGCCTACAACAAGTTTTACTACGAACGGCGCATCCTGGATGAAGACCTGCCCACCCGGAAAGCCCGGCTGGGCCTCACCCGCGCCACCGCTACCCTGATCAAAAGCGCCCTGGGCCTCATCGGCATCCAGGCGCCGGAACAGATGTAAGCAAACGCCATCGGGCTGTTGCAACCGTTCGGCTGTAACGGCCCGCTTTTTTATGCACTTTTGTCGCTTGTCCCTTACACCGCACCATCTTGCTTAAAGTATGGGAAAAGGCGCAAGCGCCACGCCTGCGTTCTTCCCATCTTGTTGTTGTGTCCCTTGTTCTCAAGCGTTTTCTTTTCACGTCTGATTCCCCTTTTTCCATACAAGAAAAAGAAGAAAACAAACGATAGCAGAATATTTTAACAAAATCTCTGTTTGAAATCTTAACATTATATTTGGTAATATGTGCATGGAGGTGGGAAAATGACAGGGGAATTCATACGCCATATCAGATTTGGAGATGGGCAGGTGAAGGAATTTGCTCCGCCGCACATTGTGATCGCTTTTCATACGGGAGACGTGAAGACATTTCTGTATCCACAATCCGTCGGCAAATACATCCGTTTTGCAAGCGCTTTTGCGCAGCAGCAGGCACAGGCTGATCTTGAGGCGGCAGAAGAGACTGCCCGTGCGGAAGCTGTTACGAAACAAATTGCGATACGTGGAATGACCAAAGGAGATGGACCGGGTCGATCAGAAAGGCTTGGTGACAAGAAGAAGCCTGCTTCAGCCAAGCGAACGGCAACGCGTAAGACAAAACAGAAGGAGGATTGAGAATATGAAGAGGGTTATCGCAGCATGCTTGTTTCAGACGCTTCACTTCCAGCTAAAAGAAGGCATCCCCCACGCAGATGCAGTGCTTCAAGTCAAAAGAGAAGTTGAGAAGTACAAAGCCGGATTGAAGGCAAAGAACGTAAAGTATAAGATCGACAGCGAGATTGAACAACCGGATGGATCGATCGTCCTGGAGATCAGAAGGCAGAACAATTTGTTCCCGATCGGCAATTACCTGGAGTAATTTGCGATATTCATGCAGGATACGGGAAAACCTGAGCCTCTGTCGCGTTTGTTGCGTTTCATTTTTCCACCTTGAGCCGTCGTTCAAGCAATCCATGGGTTTCGCTTCCTGCGGAATCCATTTTTTGTTTGCATAACGATACAAAGAAAGGGACGAGCGGATTGCTGCCATCCGCTCGCCACCCGGGAAAACCGGCCACATATTACTCGGCTTGAATGAATTCTGCCGACGAATACCCTTTCACTTCCGCCGTCTTCACCGCCAGCCAGCCTTCCGCGGTCTTTTCTCCGGTGACGATCAGCCGCTGCTCGTGATCCAGCTGCCCCACCACCGGGGCGTCGACGGCCGGGCGCTCCCGCACGTTCAGGCTGGAACCCTTGGAGCTCAGCGCCACCCGGGCGTAGTACTCTCCCGTTTCCAGCTTTGGCAGGGGCGCCGGAGTGGGCTTGGGGGTGGGCCGCACCCTGGCATAGCCCAGGGCCTCGGGCAATTCCTCCAGGGAAGTGATCGCCTTCGGGCTCATCTCCATCCGAACCAATTCCATGCCCGGATAATAGAAGTTCAAAATCTCCACCCAGTTCTTGTCGTGGGTCCCTGCCATACACTGGGCGCCCCGCTGGCTCATGCCCACGCCGTGGCCAAAGCGCCTGGATTCCAACCGGAACGCGTCCGGAACCTCCCCCTCCGGGCAGGGCTCCCCCTCCTTCAGAGGCACGACGCTCAAAACTTCCCAATCCTGGTCGTTGATCTTCAACCCATACCTGGCCTTCAGCAACCCGTAAAAGTCCATGTTCACGTACAGGAGCCGCCCGTCCGTCAGCTCCACACCCGCCTGCAGGGATCGGAACATCCGGTTGTCCGCCCCGTATTTGGGGTCCGCAGGGGCCATGGAGGCGATGCCCTTGACGGTGTATGTTGCCTCCGGCTCTAACTGGGCCCGGACGCCCTCCCGCAACGCCGCTTGCAGGGCCCGGTCCCACAGGGTGGGATCGGAAGACAAGTCCAGGCTCTTCACCACGCTGTTGGGGTTTTCCAGGTCGTAGGGATCGTCCTGCATCGCCAGGTAGCCGTAGTCCCCTTCGCCCCCCCAGACATGCCCGGGCAGTTCGGTCTGGCCCCCGTTGCTGGCGGTGAAGTAGCAGGTGGCATAGCCCCCCTTGTAGTACCCCGCCACGCCCCGGGTCGCGTCCACGGCGGCGATGCTGTTTTCCATGTCCGGGTCCTTGCCCCGGTACACCTGGTCCCCGGTGGTGTCCACAACGTCGTAGTCCCGGATCGGGCTGCGCCGGCTCAGGGCATAGGTGCGGGCGGCCACCGCCTGGGCCTTCAGGGCTTCCATGGGGAAGGAGTCGCTCATCTCATAGGGCAATACCCCGTAGAGGTACTCCTCGACGTCCACGGTAAGCACGGCTTTCACCGCGCCCTTCTCGTTGGCCAGCTTCAAATCCCCCCCGTACAGGTTGTCCCGGTCGGTCTGGGCGATCCGGATCCCGGCGTCATCGCTGTGGGCGGTAAGGGTAAAGTGGGCCCCCATGTTGATGGTGAGCCCCCCGGCGGACAGCAGCAGGTCCTCCCCCGCCGCTGCCACGGCAATGTAGCTGTCCTCGTCAAAGCGGAAGCCCGGGTCCCCTTCCAGGGCATAGCTGCCCAGCAGGGTGAGGCCCAGCGCCTCCGGCTGCCCCAGGGATTTCAGATACACCCGGATAGCCCCCTCCCCGCCCTGCAGGACGGGCAGATCCGAACCGGGCTCCGGGGTCGGGGCAGGGTCGCCGCCAAAGGGCCACCACCAGGCCGCGGCGGGCAAACAAAGGAAAAGCAGCGCCAATATCAGGGCAAGGGTCTTCTTTTTCGGATCCATGGTATCCTCCCAATTCGCCTATTATGCCCTTTGACGCACGGGATCCTGCCGCTGTTCCGCCGCTACAACAACTTGGCCATGGCCTCCGCCACGGTGCGAACCGGAATCAGGGTGATCCCTTCGGGCACTTTGATCCGCCGCATGTTGCCCTGAGGCAGCATGATGCGGTCGAAACCCAGCCGGACGCACTCT
Source organism: Clostridiales bacterium (assembly GCA_012520375.1). GTDB lineage: Bacteria > Bacillota > Clostridia > Christensenellales > Aristaeellaceae > Excrementavichristensenella. The sequence goes on along the minus strand of JAAYOH010000022.1, from coordinate 35,886 downwards.
CCGATGCGCCGCTCGATCTGGCCCACCGCCCGCACCTCTCCCGCCAGGCCTACCTCGCCCATCAGGGCACAACTGGGATCCAGCACCCGGTTCTTGGCGGAGGAGGCGATGGCGGCGCACAGGGCCAGATCCGCCGCGGGCTCGCTGAGCTGCAGACCTCCGGCGATGTTTACGTACACGTCCTGGTTGTACAGGGGGATGCCCGCCCGCTTTTCCAATACCGCCAGCAACAACGCCAGCCTGCCCTGCTCCACCCCGCTGGCCATGCGCCGGGGGTTGCCAAACACCGTGGTGCTCACCAGGGCCTGTACGTCCGCCAGCACCGGCCGGGTCCCCTCCACGGTGCACAATACCGCGGAACCGCTCATGTCGTGGGCCCGCTCGGAGAGCAGCGCTTCGGAGGCGTTGGGCACCTCCACCATGCCCTCCCCGGTCATCTCGAACATGCCCAGCTCGTTCACGGAGCCGAAGCGGTTCTTCACCGCCCGCAGCAGGCGGTACTCGTGCTGCCGGTCCCCCTCGAAGTACAGCACCGCATCCACCATGTGCTCCAGTACCCGGGGCCCCGCAATGGCCCCCTCCTTGGTGACGTGTCCAACCAGGATCATGATGCAGCCGGACAGCTTGGCATAGCGCATCAGCCGCCCGGCGCATTCCCGCACCTGGGACACGGAGCCGGGGGCGGAGGCCATGTCCGGGAGGTACATGGTCTGGATGGAGTCCACGATACACACCCCGGGCCCGGTCTCTTCCAGCCGCTTCATCACCACGTCCAGGTCGTTTTCCGCCAGCACATAAAAGCCCGAGGACAGGGCGCCCAGCCGTTTGGCCCGGAGGCCGATCTGCCGGGCAGACTCCTCTCCGGACACGTACAGCACCGTCTTCCCCCGGTTCGACAGGTTGGCGGATACCTGGGTCAGCAGGGTGGATTTCCCGATGCCCGGGTCGCCCCCCACCAGCAGCATGGATCCCTCCACCGCGCCGCCGCCCAGCACCCGGTCCAGCTCCCCTACCCCGGTGAGGATCCGCCCCATGTTCTCCCGGGGCACCTGATCGATGGGGATCACCTGGGCCCCGGCCCCGGGCTTCCGGCGCAGCTTCTTCTCCGGCAGCGGCTCCGGGGCAGCCTCCTCCCCAAGGCTGTTCCAGCTCCCGCAATCCGGGCACCTGCCCAGCCACCGGGTTGACTCGTATCCGCATTCACCGCAAACGTACCGGGTCCGGACCTTGGCCATGGCGTTCATTCCTCCTCGCATCGTGTTGCGTTCATTATAACATATCGCAGAAAAGCTTGCCACATCCGCCGCAAATCGGTATAATATGCCCACCAGCATGTGAAAGGGCACTCCATGAGGCAAGAGAAAGAAAGACCCAAAAAGAAAAAACAGACCGGCAAAGCCAGGCGCAGGGATTCTGCAATCACCACCATGCGCCTGGGCCGTTCCCTGTTTACCGGCGGCGTCCGTTTGGTCAAGAAAACCCGCGAGGGCATCCTGGAGTTCAACCGCTATGCCCAGAGCGAACCGGAGAGCGTTGCCCAGCGCAGGAGGCGTCGGCCCGCTCTGTCCCGCAACCTCACGTACCTGATCTTCCTGCTCACCATCTTCGTCATCATGTCCGTGGCCATGATGGTGCTGAACAACGCCTCCGTGACGGTGGACAAGCAGACCGTGTCCGTGGTGGGCCTGCCAGGCGACCTGGAGGGGTACAGCCTGCTCCTGGTCAGCGACCTGCACGGGCGCTCTTTCGGCACCCGGCAGGCCTCCCTGCTGCGCACCATCAACGGCACCAGTTACAACATGATCCTCTTCGCCGGGGACATGGTGGGCCGTTCCAGGGACCCCCAGCCCTTCTACGATCTGCTGGAGGGCCTTTCTGCCAATCGCCCCGCCTACTTCATCGCGGGGGATTCCGACCCCGACCCGGTGCTGGAGGAGCCCCGGGACATCACCGGGACCCTGGACCAGATGGTGCTGGCCGACTGGGTCCGGGGCGCCCAGGAACGGGGCGCCACCTATCTCTCCGCCACCACGGGGGTCACCGTGGGCAGGAGCCGCCTATGGCTGAGCCCGGTGAGCCAGATGTCCATCGACATCCAGACCACCCTGAAGATCCTGAAGGAAGAGGTCGAGGCGGATACCGAGGGGACCCTGGAAGGCCTGGAAATGGACCGGAACAACCTGCCCCTCTCCTCCTGGCGCCTGCGACAGCTGCAAAAGCTGGATGAGTCCATCCGCCTCATGGCCCCGGAGGACACCCACATCGCCCTGTCCCATTACCCCCCCACCAGGGAATACATCGACGTCACCCAGCAGCTGGGAGAAGCAGAGGCGGAGCCTTATACCTTCCTCCCCGCGGTGGATCTGGTGCTGGCGGGCCACTACTGCGGGGGCGGCTGGAAGCTCCCCTTCCTGGGCGCACTGTACGTCCCCGACACCACCCTGGACCGCCACGGCTGGTTCCCCGCCAAGGATGCGGTGGATGGGCTGCGGATGCTGGGCACCACCCAGCTGTATACCTCCCCCGGCCTCTCGGTCACCGACAAGATCCTGCTGCCCAACTTCCGGCTGTTCAACGCCCCCACCGTCACCCTGATCACCCTCACCAGCGCCATCACCGACGACCTGCTGGGGGGCTGAACATCATGATCTTGTGCATCCTCATCCTGGGCCTTGGCCTGGCTTCCCTTTTGATCAACAAAAGACCCCTTCATATCCTGACAGCCGTCCTGCTGCCCCTGCCTGCCCTCGTATCTTTCCTGCTCCTGGTCTTTTCGACGAGCTGCCGGGCGCAAATCCTGTGGGGGCTTGGGATTTTTCTGATCCTCCTCTGGTATCCCACCGTGTTTCTCAGGAAGCACGGCAAAGTGGTTTTGCGCATCGCTTGCCTGGCCACGGCCCTGTGCCTGCTCTCCTCCGGCGCCCTGTATGGCATGGAGCGCTACCGGGAATCCATCACCCTGCGGGAAGCCCAGGATCTATTGGACCGCTACACCCCCTATGGAGAAGACAGCCTGGTGGCCCGGCTGGATGCGCCCCCGACCCTGCGCCTCGAAGAGCCGCTCCCCCGGATGGACGGCGCCACAGCCCTCTATCCCATCTATTCCGCCTTTGCCCGGGCCCTGTACCCGGAGGAACAGATCGAAGGCCATCTCCTGTGCTCCACCACCACCGGCGCCTGGGATGCCATCGTCCGGGGAGATGCGGACATCATCTTTACCGCCGCCCCCAGCCGGGAACAATTGCAGGAAGCAGAAGACCGGGGCGTCACCCTCAATTTCACCCCCATCGGGAAAGAAGCCTTCGTTTTCTTCGTGAACGCCAAAAATCCCATCGAGGGCCTCACCCTGGCCTAGGTACGCTCCATCTACGCCGGCGAGACGACCCACTGGAGGGATCTGGACGTACCATCCCTGGGACGGATCCGAGCCTTCCAGCGTGAGCCGGGCAGCGGCAGCCAGAGCGCCCTGATCCGCCTCATGGGGGATGCGCCCCTGATGACGCCCCCAACCCGGGAAGTCGCGGGAGACATGGGGGGCATCGTCCACGCCGTCAGCGACTACCAAAACCACCCCGGCGCAATCGGCTATTCCTTCCGCTTTTATCTTACCCAAATGCTCGCCCGGGGAGACATCAAACCCTTGTCCCTGGAGGGCATTGCCCCCACGAGAGAAAACATCGAAAACGGCGCCTACCCCGTTTCCGACGCCTTTTACGCCGTCACCCGCGCCGACGCAGACGAAAACACCCGCGCCCTGCTGGCCTGGATCATCTCCCCCCAGGGCCAGGAGCTGATAGAGAAGACGGGATATACGGGAATCGTATAACAGAAAAACCTGCCACCGGACGTCCGGTGGCAGGCCTTTTCTATCCGTCAGATCGGCTCAGGCCGCGGTCTCTTCGGTGGAAGCTTCGGTCTCCTGGGCTGTGGTTTCAGCGGCTTCTTCAGCGGCGGGCTCGGCAGCTTCCTCGGTTGCGGGCTCTTCCTCGGTCTCCTCAGCGGCTTCCTCGGTCACCACATCCTCCAGGGCAATGGCTTCTTTGGAGGCTTCTTTGATGTTGCTGATGCGGGCGGTGAGGATGGTACAAGCGATGGCCAGCGCGATGAAGACCACCGCGGCGATCTTGGTGATCCGGCTCAGCTTGGCCTCGATGCTCTTGGCTTTGCTCTTTCCGAAAAAGGTTTCCGCGCCGCCGCCGATGGCGCCCAAACCAGCGCGATTTCCTTGCTGCATCAGAACGGCTACGATGATGACCAGCGCAACCAAGATCAGCAGAATATTGATAACGATAACCAGTGCTTGCATCCTTGGGAAACCTCCTTAAACGATGGGACTAATCCACACAGTGAAGAAAATTATACCATATCCGGACACATTCCGCAACCGGTTTGCAAAAAATTACAGAAGCAGGGCGCACCGGTCGTTAATTTCCCGCACAATGGAGGAACAACGGGGACATCGGTCGAATAAAATCTGCGATGAAAGGGGAGATCGCCTTGGAAGTGACCCTGCAGATGCTGTTGACGGTGTGCCCGTTGATTTTCCTGGCCGCGTTGGTGGACGCCATTGCGGGGGGCGGCGGCCTGATTTCCCTGCCCGCTTATCTGCTGGCAGGACTTCCTCCCCAAATGGCCTCCGGCTCCAACAAATTTTCCTCCTCCTTCGGCACGCTGCTGGCCACCATCCGCTACGGCCGTGCGGGGCGCATCCTGTATAAGCCCGCCCTGTGCGCCACCTTGGGGGCCTTCCCGGGCTCCTACGCCGGGGCCTGGCTGCAGCGGCAGATGCGTCCGGAGAACGTTCGCCTCTTCATGTTGATCGCCATCCCGGTGGTGGCGGTGCTGCTGCTGTTCAAGCGGGACTCCCCCGCGGTCTCCCGGCCCATCACCCGAAAAACCCTGGTGCTGTGCTTCGCCATCGGGCTTGCATGCGGCGCCTACGACGGCTTTTTCGGCCCGGGCACCGGCACCATCCTGATCATGCTCTTTACCTGGGTCTGTGGGATGGACATGGTCTCCGCTTCGGGCTGCGCAAAACTGGTGAACCTGTCCAGCAACGTGGCTGCCCTGATCTCTTTTCTGGTGGGAGGCTGTGTGCTGCTGCCCCTGGCCCTGCCCGCCACCCTGTGCTCCCTGCTGGGGGGTTATATCGGCGCCAACCTGGCCCTGAAGAAAGGCGCCAAATTCATCCGTTACATCATGTTGGTGGTGCTGGCCCTGCTGATCGGGAAACTGGCCCTGGAATTCGCCGGCATCGCTTTGTAATCCGATAGCTCCCACTCCGGCCGGCGGCGGAAGGGCAGGGATAGGGGCTGTCGGGCGCAATTCCCCGGATATTAACCCATGTGGGTTGATTCTTCCCCCCGCATGGTCTATACTGGGGCCATCATGAGGGGAGGGAAAGCACATGGCTTATTATTATAGCGAACCGTCGCATACCTTCAGCGAGTATCTGCTGATCCCCGGCTACTCTTCCACAGAGTGCATCCCAGCCAACGTATCGCTTAAGACCCCGGTCACCAAGTTCCGCCGGGGCGAAACCCCAAGCCTTTCCATGAATATCCCGCTGGTCTCCGCCATCATGCAGTCGGTATCCGACGACCGCATGGCCATCGCCCTGGCCAAGGAGGGCGGCATCTCCTTCATCTTCGGTTCTCAGCCCGTCGCCCGACAGGCGGATATGGTGCGCCGGGTCAAAGCGTATAAGGCGGGCTTCGTGCCCAGCGATTCCAACGTACGCCCCGACCACACCCTGGCGGACATCCTCTACCTGAAAGAAAAGACGGGCCACTCCACGGTATCGGTCACCGACGACGGCACCCCCTCGGGCAAGTTCCTGGGCATCGTCACCAGCCGGGACTATCGGGTCAGCCGCATGGAAAAGAACACCCCGGTGTCCCAATTCATGACCCCCCTGGAGCGCATCGTATTCGCCCGGGAAGGCGTCACCCTCAGCGAGGCCAACGACATCATCTGGGAGAACAAGATCAACGCCCTGCCCATCGTGGACAAGAACCAGCGCCTGGTGGCCTTTGTATTCCGCAAGGATTACGACATTCACAAGGACAACCCCAACGAGCTGCTGGACGTCCACAAGCGCTACGTGGTGGGCGCCGGCATCAACACCCGGGACTACGCCGAACGGGTGCCCGCCCTGGTGGATGCGGGAGCGGACGTGCTGTGCATCGACTCTTCCGAGGGCTTCACCGAATGGCAACGCATCACCCTGAACTGGATCCGGGAGCGCTACGGCGACAGCCTGAAGGTAGGCGCCGGCAACGTGGTAGACCGGGACGGGTTCCGCTTCCTGGCGGAATCGGGGGCGGACTTCATCAAGATCGGCATCGGCGGCGGCGCCATCTGCATCACCCGGGAGACCAAGGGCATCGGCCGGGGCCAGGCCACCGCGGTCATCGAGGTGAGCAAGGCCCGGGACGAATACTTTGAGGAGACCGGCATTTACATCCCCCTGTGCTCCGACGGGGGCATCGTCCAGGACTACCACGTGACCCTGGCCCTGGCCATGGGCTGCGATTTCTGCATGCTGGGCCGCTACTTCGCCCGCTTCGACGAGAGCCCCTCCAACAAGGTGCTGGTAAACGGCAGCTACATGAAGGAGTACTGGGGCGAGGGCAGCGCCAGGGCCCGAAACTGGCAGCGCTACGATATGGGCGGCGATGCCAAGCTCTCCTTCGAAGAGGGCGTGGACAGCTACGTGCCCTACGCAGGGCGGCTGCAGGACAACGTGGCCCTGACCCTGAGCAAGATCAAGTCCACCATGTGCAACTGCGGCGCTCTGTCCATCCCCGAGCTCCAGCAAAAGGCCCGGCTCACCCTGGTCAGTTCCGTGAGCATCGTGGAGGGCGGCGCCCACGACGTCCTGCTGAAGGACAAGCATTCCGCCATCCTGGCCGAATAACCCTTCCAAAAACCCATGGGCTTCTGCAAAACACCGCAGAAGCCCTTTTTTAGCGCCGGCAAAGGCCCATCCCCGCCACAGCTACGGATCGCGATCCGCCACGCCTGCCAGGTTCTCCGCACTGGGCGTAACGTACAGCGTGCGCTGGTTGGTGTAAATCACAAAGCCGGGCTTGGCCCCGGAGGGCTTTTTCACATACTTCTTCAGGGTATAGTCCACGGGCACCTGGCTGGAGGAGGCGCCTTTGGAATAGCGGGCCGCCAGCAGCGCCGCCTCGTACAGGGTGGTTTCGTCCGGGTCTTCCCCCACGATGATCACGTGGGAACCCGGCATATCCTTGGCATGAAGCCAGATCTCCCGGGGATCTGCGGTCTGGGTCAGCCTGTCGTTCTGCAGGTTGTTGCGCCCGATCAGGATGTCCCGCCCGGTGCTGGACAGCTTGTGCAGGGGGGCGGAAGGGGGCAGCTTTTTCAGCTGCCTGCGGTTGGTGTGGGGCCGGGCGTAGCCCAGCCGCTCCATCTCCTCCCGGATCTCGTTCAGGGCGGCTTCCTCCTCACACACCGTAAGATTCAGCAGCTGTCCCTCCAGATATTGCAGCTCCTCCAGGGTCTTCTCCTTTTGCACCGCCGCCAGGTCCCGGGCGGATCGCGCCTTTTGATACAGCTTAAAGTAGCGCTGGGCATTGGCGGCGGGGGACAGCTTTACGTCCAATTCCACTTCCAGGGGGGCGCAGTCCGGGTCGTAGTAATTGACCAGCATCACCTTGTCCTGCCCCTTGCGCACCCCGCCCTGGGCGGCCGTGAGCAGTTCCCCCTTGATGCGGTATTCCTCCATGCGGGCGCTCCCCTCCAGGGCCTCCTCCTGCAGCGCCAGCTTCTTCTCACAGCGGGCGATGTTGGCCCGCAACAGCTTGCGCAGGGATGCGGACTTTTGGGACAGGCGCATGGCCTTGTCCCGTTCCCGGTAGAACCTGTCCATGGCCTGGGACAGGGAAGCGCAGGATGCCCTCGGAAGGTCCCGGTACAGGCGGTAAGGGAAGGCGGTAAGGTCCAGGGGCGTCCCGTCCGCAGCACATACCAGTTCCGGCGCGGGGGCGGGCAGTTCCCGCAGCAGGGCAACTGTTTTTCGGGCGATATCCCGAAGGCCCTCCCCTTCGAGCCGGGCCTCCGCCTCCCCCAGCACCCGTAAGGACAGCTCCCTGGCGCTCTGGGCAGACAGCCCGCTCACCAGCCCCTGGAGCACCCGGTCAAAGCGCCCGGACGCCCCCCGGAGATCCCGTTCCAGCCGATCGCCGCACGGTTCGTCGAAGGGCATTTTCCCGTGAGCCGGAGGCCTTTCATAGGCGTGGCCCGGCAGCACCTCCCGCACCCGGCTGAGCTCCCGGGTGACGCGGCGGGCGCTGTCCACGATCCTGCCCTCCGGCGAGACCAGGATGATGTTGGAATGTTTGCCCATGAATTCGCATACAAGGCGGAAATGCCGGGGATCCCCCAGTTCGGACAGGTTCTCCACCAGGATCTCCAAAATGCGGTCTCCCTCTATCTGCCGGATCACCGCCACCCGGCCGCCCCCCAAGTGCTTGCGCAGCAGCATGCAAAACATGGGCGGCTCCTGGGGGTTGGTTTTTCGTTCCTCCGTCAGGTGGATCCGGGCAGTGCCCCCGGCGTTGGCGCTGATCAGCAGCACCCGGTTCTTGCCCCTGTTGCGGACGGTGAGCTGCAGTTCGTCCCGCTCAGGCTGGGCGATCTTGTCCAGGCGCCCCCCCGTCAGGGCTTCATCCAGCTCCCGGACGATGTAGTGTAGGGTCAGGCCGTCCATGGGCATGGTTTTTTCCTCCAAATTCCAATGTCGTCCGTAATTATAGCGTAAATTTGTAGGGGACGCAACCAAAGCCAGGCCTGATATGGTAAAATGACAGCAACCTGCCCATAAGGAGGATCCCGCCATGAGAGCCGACGGACGCGCCCCTGACGAGCTTCGCTCTGTGACCATCCTGCCCGACTACACCGAAATGGCGGCGGGCTCCGCCCTGATCTGCTGCGGAAAAACCCGGGTTCTGTGCACCGCCTCCTTCCAGCCCGGCGTCCCTCCCTTCCTGAAGGGACAGGGCAGGGGCTGGGTCACGGCGGAGTACGCCATGCTCCCCGGCGCTACCCCCACCCGCAAGGCAAGGGACGGCATCAAAAAGGACGGCCGGGGCGTGGAGATCTCCCGGCTCATCGGGCGTTCCCTGCGCGCCTGCTGCGACCTGAGCCGGCTGGGGGAAAACACCATCACCCTGGACTGCGACGTGCTCCAGGCGGACGGGGGGACCCGCACGGCCTCCATCACCGGCGCCTTCGTGGCCCTGTGCCTGGCGGTGAACAGGTTGATGGAAAAAGGCATCCTGCAGGATTCTCCCGTGTGCCGGCAGTTGGCCGCGGTGAGCGTGGGCCTTGTGGAAGACCGGCCCCTGCTGGACCTGTGTTATGTCGAAGACTCCGCCGCCCAGGTGGATATGAACGCGGTGATGATCGGAGGCCCGGACGATCTTTCCCTGGCGGAGCTCCAGGGTACCGGAGAGGGGCGCACCTTCACCCGCCCGGAACTGAGCGCCCTGCTGGACCTGGCGGACAAGGGAATCCTGGATCTGATGTGCGCCCAGCGGGAAATCCTCGGGGAGCGCGCCCATGTCATCGGCAAAAAGCAGCGCCTGGTGCTGGCCAGCGGCAATTTCGGCAAGCTGAAGGAAATGCGCATGTTGCTCAGGGAGCACTTCGACGTGGTATCCATGACGGAAATGGGCGTGGAGGTGGACGTGGAGGAAAACGGCGAAAGCTTCGAGGAGAATGCCCTGATCAAGGCCAATGCCCTGATGCGCCTGACGGGCTGCGCCGCAGTGGCGGACGATTCCGGTCTGGAGGTGGACGCCCTGTGCGGACGGCCCGGCGTCCATTCCGCCCGCTATGCCGGAGTCCACGGGGACGACGAGGCCAACAATCGCCTGCTCCTCCACGAGATGGAGGAAAAGGAAGAGCGCTCCGCCCGTTACGTCTGCGCCATGGCCCTGGTGCGGCCCGGTCACGAGCCCATCCTTGCCCGGGGCACCTGCGAGGGACAGATCCTGCGGGAATACCGGGGCAGCGGCGGTTTCGGCTACGATCCCCTGTTCCTGTCCGAAGACCTGGGCGTCACCTTCGCCCAGGCGCAGCTTGCGGACAAGAACCAAATCTCCCATCGGGCCCGGGCCATCCGCCTGCTGCTGGATGCCCTGAAGGAAAAATGATCCGCCTGGCCCTGGTCAGCGACAGCCATGGCGCCGCAGGCTTCCTGGAGCAGGCCGTGCCCCGGCTCCGGGATTGCCAGGCCCTGTGCCACATGGGGGATACGGCCCGGGACGGCGTCCGCCTGGCGGAGCGGCTGGGCATCCCCTGTCACGCCGTCGCGGGCAACTGCGACGTTTTTCCCATTGCTTCCCGGGAACTTATCCTTACCGTCGAAGGCTTTCGGATCCTCCTGACCCATGGAGATCGGTACGGGGTCAAGCGCTCCCTCTCCAGGCTCAGCTTCCGGGCCCGGGCAGCGGAGGCGGACATCGTGCTGTACGGCCACACCCACATCCCCTCCGTGGATCGGGATGGCCCCATCCTGTTCATCAATCCGGGCGCCCTGATGAGCGGCCGCTATGCCCTGTTGGAGTTTCGCCCCAACGGCCCAGTACCGGTAATAAAAATTCTGTAAACCTATAGACAACGGCGCTTTTTCATGCTATAATTTTTAATTGTCAGCGATATGTGATCGACGACGCTGCCCCGGAGCGGGCCTTGCGCCTGTAGCTCAGCTGGATAGAGCAACAGCCTTCTAAGCTGTGGGTCAAGGGTTCGAATCCCTTCGGGCGTGCTGTGTGGTGGATATAGCTCAGTAGGTCAGAGTGCCAGGTTGTGGCCCTGGAGGCCGTGGGTTCAAGCCCCACTATCCACCCCATTTCCTTCTCTGCGGTCGGTGCGGTCTGAACGGCCGCGATGCGAACCCTTTGGGGCGTCGCCAAGCGGTTAAGGCACAAGACTTTGACTCTTGCAGACGCAGGTTCAAATCCTGCCGCCCCAGCCAGTTTAGACCCATTAGCTCAGTCGGCAGAGCACCTGACTTTTAATCAGGGTGTCCGGAGTTCGAATCTCCGATGGGTCACCATGTACTTCCCCACCGCCCGGAAGCGGTGGGTTTCTGATTTGCAACGGAGATATCCAGAAGGAAGCGATGGATAACCAATGCTCCTCCGGCCGTTTGCATGATTTCCACCACAAAAAAGCTGCCACAGCCTTCAGACTGCAGCAGCTTTTGGTTTCGAAAAGGATCCGTTTCTACTCCATGCAAATCACAATGCCTCTGCCAAAAGGCCGTGTTACCTGCTGATGAAACTCAAGAACTTGAGCTGAACCCAACCGGACCTGGTGCCCACCCGGATCTTGCCCCAGTTGCCCTGCTTGCCTGTCAGTTTCACCACCGTGCCCCGCTGGATGGTGCCTATTTTATCGGCCGCTGGACGGGGGCCCCTGCGCACCACAGCCCTTTTCGTCTTATAAACCCTGTAGTCGGCATTTCTGATCCACTGGGGTTCCGCGGGCTTCAGATAGGTGCGAAAGACATAGCCCTTAAGGCCCTTGTTGGTCTCGATCAGCCACCAGCCCCTGGAACTTCCGCGATGGATGACCTTCTGTCCGCGATACAGTTTGCCGATGACCGGAGAGCCGCTCATTCCCTTGGTGCGGACACGCAGACCGTTGACGCGGCTGACATAAGTCCGGCCCACCTTGGCCAGAGCCGGAGAGAAAGCCGTCATGAGGAGCATCAGGACGACCAGCACAGCCATGAGCCGCTGCACACCGCACTTCTTCTTCATGGTTACACCCTCCCGCAGTGATTCGTGACATCTATTTATTATATTCATATTCATAGCATATCACAAGAAGGACAAGTTGTAAAGTATTCCCAACCGCCAAATCCGCCTCCCCGGGGGAGATATTCAGAACTTTAATACTTTTTTGATAACTGAAATAAAATCGGGAGACGCCGTTCATCCCATCATCCTATCATTTACTTCAGGCGCCACTGCCTTGCGGTGCCCCTGTCCTGTCCGGGGGAATGGAGCAGCACCAGCACGAGGTCCGGCGGATTCTGTTGGATAAAGGTCTGGATGCTCCCCTGGAAGTGGCGGGAATCGATGATGTCCAGGTACCGGATGGCGCAGGCCAGGAAGGTCGTGATGACCGCCGCTTTGGAATCCCGGATCACCAGGATGCGCAGCTCGTTGTCCGCCAGCAGGTTCTCCACCTGTTTCAGGGGACGATCTCCCCACATGAATGCCCGGTAGAGATCTTTCTCTGCGGCAAACGCCTCTTCCGTCAGCATGCTTTGGTCCAGCAGCGTCTGTTCGTAGTTGCCCTCCCGCACCGTACCGGTCAACGCGTCCGTCAGGCGGAAGGACGTCTCAAAGGTGGGGGTGAGCACCGTCAGGTCTTCGCAGGAAGCCCCATACCCCCGGGTCACCTTTCTGCCCTGGCTGCCCATAAAGACGCCTTCATAGCGCCGGGCCCGGTAATTGGCCCGGTCGAAACAGGCTTCATCCAGAACCTGTCCCGTCAGGGCGCGGATTTTTTCCGCGATGTGCGCCGCCATCGCAAAGCCCGTCTCGTGGGTGAAGTGATGGTCGGTTCGAAAAAACATGTCGTAAAAGGCCTGACCCGTGAGGCCGCTCTCCTCTGCCATATCCATGCAGGGGATGCCCCTTTGGTCCAGAGCCGCGCAGATCGCCTTGGTGTTTCGGTTGCGGTAGGAAGTAACCCCACGGGGCAATTGCCCCATGATTTCGTCGTCCTTGGCCAACGGGAAAACAACCAGCAGCCTGCCGTCCCGTTCAGCCAGGAAGTTCTGCAACTCGCTCGCGTTTTCCACCGCCCAATCCAGCGTCTCCTGCTCACAGGGTAAGGTGAGGTAGGTCAGCCAGCCATTGTCCAAGCGGTAGACATCTTCCTCCAGGTCTTCGACGCGGGCCTTCCCCAGCAGGCGGGCAGACAGCCCGTAGGTGTACCGGTAAGCGTCCAGCAGCGCCGTACGCCGATTGCAGGCGTTGTCTACCTTCCCGATCAGGCTGCTCAGGCGCTGGGCCAGGGAGCGGCGGGGAGGGGCAGGCTGTTTCTCCTCGAAGGGATAAACTTTCGCCAGATCGATCACGGCTTTGCCGGACACACCATTCGCTTCCGGTTTGCGGAAAAACAGGGACAGGGCATTGACCAGCAGGAGCGCGAAAAAGAGGACACAGGCGATGCGCTTGACCCCAAGGCTTTTCATGGCGGTATCCTCCCTTCAGTATTTCCCGTAGATGAATTCGGGAACAGCATAGGATATGGCGTAGGACAGGGCCAGGAAGAACAGGAGGAGCAGGGCACACAGGGCAACGCCCCGCACCAGGCGCGTTAGCCGGGGACTCGCCTTTTCCTCGATGCGTGCCAGCAGCCACTTGCCGGAAGGAACCGCGCACAGCATCCCCGCCGCCAGGAAAACCCCGTACTCCCGCAGCAGGAAGAGGGTGTGCTCCCTGCCCGGTGCGCCCATCCCCATCATAGCCCCATAGTAGCGCGTCGCCTGGCCCAGGGTGCCCGTGGCCGCCAGAGGCTTGACAAAGAGGGAGAGGCCGAAGGTATACAGCCAGCCCCAGAAGGGCTTGGGCTCTCTTGTCCGAAGGCCCTCCCCAAAGACGAACAGGCCGTTGATCAGGCCCCACAGCACGCAGTTCCACTGGGCCCCGTGCCACAGGCCGATGGCGAACCAGATCAGGGACAGGACGAGCAGGGACTGGATCCCCCGGCTCACGTTCCGGTCAAAATGCTTCAGGAGGCGTTTGCGCAGGCGCACCGCCGGTCCCAGGGTCAGGGGGTAATACATGTAATCCCGGACCCAGGCGCCCAGGGTCATGTGCCAGCGCCGCCAATACTCCGACACCGAGCGGGCAATGTAGGGGTAGTTGAAGTTCTCCGGGAGCCTGAAGCCGAACATGCGGCCCAGGCCGATGGCCATGTCGGAATAGCCCGAGAAATCGAAGTACAGCTGCAGCAGGTAGGCGAAGGCGCCCAGCCAGGCCAGGGAGGTGGAAAGCTCCGCCCCCGCCTCCAGGGCCGCCCGGGACACATGGGCCAGGTTGAGGGCCAGGATCGCCTTCTTGCAAAAGCCGATCATGAAGCGCCAGGTCCCCTCCGCCAGATCGTCCGGGGACACCTCCCGCTCCCGGAGGGCCCCTTCAAAATCCCCATAGGCTGCGATGGGGCCTGCGGTGATTTTGAAGAAAGCGGACAGGTACAGTGCAGTACCCGGCAAGTTCTGGGGGGCATGCTTGCCCCGGTACAGGTCCACCACGTAGGAGATCGAGGAGAAACAGAAGTAAGACAGCCCCAGGGGGAGCCCCAACCCCAGGGAGGGGAGTTCCCGGCCCAGGAAATAGCCCAGGGTGCCCAGCAGCATGTCCACATACTTGTACAGCGCCAGCGCGCCCACATTCATGAGCACGGCAAAGAGCACATAGCGCTTGCCCGCAGGGGTCCTGGCGTGCCGGGCCGCCCCCGCCCCCAACAGATGGGTGGCCAGGATCATCAAGATGAGCAGCAGGATGCGCACCGGCTCGCCCCAGGCGTAAAAGCCCAGGCTTGCCAGCAGCAAAAATGCGTTGCGTATCTTTATGTTGCAGCGGCGCAGCAGCAGATGATAGACCCCCGCGCAGGCGGGGAGAAAGAGAAACAGGAAGGAACCGCTCGTAATGTTCATGACGTCTTTCCTCTATATGGTCAGAGCCGGACGTACTGGACCGAGCGTTTGCCGCTGTCCACTGCGCCCAAGCGGCGGTGCAATGCGATGGAGGGATGGTTTTCCCCATCCACCCAACTGATCACGATGCCCGTGGGTTCCCTGGAAAAGGCATCCCCCATGGCATAACCCAGCACGGCAGTGGCCAAGCCCCGACCCCGGCAGGTAGGTTTGGTGAATACGTGTTCTACCAGGAAAGAGCTCCGGAAAGGTTTGAGCAGGGTTCCGGCTACGGGTTCCCCCGTCCCGGGATCCCGGATCGCGTACACCCAAAAGGCGGCAAGCTCCTCCAGGGCAGGGAAGGGCTCGATGATGCCCGTCACATATCGGATCATATAAGCATGGACCCTATGCAGCAGGTCCGGGTCCGTCACCCGCTCGGGCTGCCAGGCCGGGGGCTGGGGCGGCACAAAGTCCTGCGCCCGCACCACCATAAAGTTATGGGTCTGCAAATGGCGAAATCCATTGGCCAGGGCCAGGGCCTCCATGCCCTTCGCCCCGGTAGCGCCCCGGGTGACCAGGGGCAGGATGAGGGGCTTGTCCAGGGGCAGTTCGGGCAGCCGGGCGTCCTCTCCCCGGGCGCTGAAGTACAGGTAGGCATGGGACCCCACATCCCGGACAAAGACCAGGCAGTCCGGGGTCCATTCACAGGACAGGCATCCCTGCCGGATATACTCCGACACCTGGGCCGGTATCAACAGGTTGTTGCCCACGGGCGCCCAGCGAAAGGGCGCAAGAAGATCCGAATACGCCTGAAGGGATGCCACCGGGATCACGGCACATCCCCTCCCCCACAATATCGCCGCGCCAGGGCGACCCGGTCGGTCTTGCCGTTGGCGTTCAGGGGCATCTTTTCCAGGCGGACCAGGGAACCGGGCGCCATATACGCCGGAAGCGCCCCCTTGAGATGGGTGCGCAGGGCAGCTTCCCCGGAAGCGCCCGCGTAGCACAGGGTCAGTTTTTTCTTCCCCGGATCGAACAGGCAGCAGGCCGCATCCACTCCCGGACAGGCCAGGGCCGCACATTCGATATCCCCCAGTTCGATGCGGTATCCGTGCAGCTTGATCTGATGGTCCCGGCGGGAACAGAAGACCAGGTCCCCCGCCTCGTCGTACCGCGCAAGGTCCCCGGTGTGGTATATGCGCCCCACGCCAGGGGGGCCCGGGACGAACTTACTTGCCGTAGCCTCCGGGTCGTTGTAGTAGCTCAGGGCCAGGATCTCCCCTCCAATACACAGCTCCCCCTGCAGGTCAGGCTGATCCGGGGGGATAATCGCCCCCGCCTCGTCCAGCAGCAGCACCTGTGTTCCGGGAAAGGGCTTGCCCAAGGGAATGCGCTCGTCTTCCCCGTAGCTTTTCTCCACCACGTGGTACAGGCAGTTGCCCGCGTTCTCGGAGACGCCGTACAGGTTGGCGAACAGGGCGTCAGGCAGGGCTTCCCGCCAGATGTTCAGCTGACGTACCGGCATCTGTTCCCCCACAAACAAGACCCGTTTCAGGTCGGGCAGGGAAATATGGCCCAGCACGCCGAAGCGGCTGAGCATGGAAAGGGCCGAAGGCACCCACACGATGGAGGTGACGCGTTGATCCCGAAGCAGCTCTGCCAGGCGGCCGGGCTGGGCAAAATATCCCTTGTCGATGATCAGGGTGGAGGCGCCGCAGGCCAGGGGGGTATACAGGTCCTTGGTGGAGGCGTCAAAGGAAAAGGGGATCTGGCTGCCCAGCACATCCCTTTCGCTAAAGCCAAAAGTTTCGATATACGCTTTGATGAAACTCATGAGGGCTGCGTAGCTCTTGAGCACCAGCTTGGAAAAGCCGGTGGAACCGGAAGTGAAAATGCCGTACAGGGGCATATCTCCGTCCACAGGCGGAAGCTCGTCGGCGTCCGGCAGGGTGCCATACAGCTCGTCGACAGAAATGTAGCGAAACCCTGCCTCCGACGTTCCCTCCGCCAGCCCCACCACCAGTTCCGGCTGGATCGCAGCCAGCATGGCCCGGCGCCGGGCCTCCGGCAGCGAACCGTCCAGGGGAACATAAAAGCTCCCGCTCAGCGCCGCCCCCAGCAGCACGGGGATGCAACGCACGCTCCGGTCTGCCACCACCGCGATGGGCCGGCCCGTCGCCCCCTTCAGCATGTGGCGAAAGGCGGTGCCCAGGCGAAGAGACAATTCATGCAGCTGCGCGAAGCTGAGGCTTGCGCCGCTGCAATCCAAAAAGGCCGTCTTGTCCCCCCATGCGGCGCAGGCCGCCAGGATCTTCGATATCCCGGGTCTCATGTGCCCTGCTGCAGCCGCAGGATCATGGCTTCCATGGCTTCTGCGCTGTTGAAATTTTCGTTGACCAGGTCGCTGAAGGGGATTTCCACATCAAAGGCAATGGAGAACTCGGTGACCAGCTCTACTACCGCCAGGGAATCGATCCGCCCGTCGTCCGCCAGGGTAGTGCTTTCTGTAACATCCTCCCCGGGCAAAATGTCCTGGAGAATGGAAATGATCTGCTCTTTCATGGCGTTGCTCTCAATCATCAGGTTTGCCGCCCGGGGGCGCACCGCCGCCGGACATGCGAATATATAGTACGCAATTTTCTCCGCGCTGTCAAGTTTGACCGTATTAAGTCAGCCACAGCTCCACAAAATCAAGAGGGTGGCTGCAAAATACCTTTCACAGCAACCCTCTTTCTCTTGGCTACAGGTCCGACAGTTCGAATTCCGAGGTGATGATCTCCTCTTCCACCTCCTCGGCCTCCGTGGCAACGGGGACAAATTCGGAGAGATATACTTCTTCGGGGAAATCGTTCAGCAGGGCGGGCAGGTTCAGCACGATGCCGTCCATGTTGTAGGGCAGCTTCTGGGTGAAACTGCGCACCACCGCTTCCCCCTTCTTTTCCCAGGTGACCTCCAGCTCCATTTTGAAGTTCTGGCCGATCCAGGTGGCCATGCCCCGTTCCCGGGCGTTGAGCTTGGCGACCTGCTCGCCGTTCACCCGCACCACCACTTTGTAGGGGGGCTTGTATTCCACCCCCTGGTGCTCGATGGTCTTGTTGTCAAAGTACACGGTGTGCCCCCGGCCGATCCACAGCATCAGGAGGGCGACGAGGATGAGCAGGAGCAGGGCGCCCGCCCGGAAGAGCCACTTGCGCGACTTGTTCATTTGTCCGCCCCCTTTTGCTCAAGTTCCAGCTGCCGGCCCAGGCTGGCCTTGGCCCTGCGCTTTTTGGTCTCGTACATCACCAGGGCCACCGTGATGACGCCGTAGGACACGAACACCCGGAAGTACTCGCCGATCATGGAGTCCCCGGTGATCTTTGCCCCCGCGGCAGGCGCCACGATGAACATAAGGTGGAACAGGGATACCCCCAGGAACACGTTGCCGATGGATGCCTTGTCCACCGATGCGCCGCCCACCAGCAGCGCCGCGATGCAGAACATGCCGATCTGGGAGTGGGAGCTGTAGGTGGAGATGTTGCCCATGTTCTGCAGGTACAGGATCATGCCAAAGCCCGCCAGCACGGTGGAGATCACGATGGAGATGATGCGGGTGCGCTCCACGTCGACCCCGGCGTCCCGGGCCACGTTCATGTCCTGGCCCACCGCCCGCATATCCTGGCCCAGCTTGGTCTTCCGGAACCACAGGATGACCAGGCACAGCAGGGCGATGATGAGGAAGGTGAGCACCGGGATCTTGACGCCTCCCACCCGGATCGCCCACAGGTTGTCGATACACTGGCGCATGTTCAGCAGGCTCACGGTGTTGCGGATGCCGTAGCCCCGGGGCAGCTTGATGCTGCTGTGGGCGATGGGGATGATGGAGCCCATCATGTACAGCACCACAAGCTGGTACACGCCGTTGATGAAATAGCTGACGATGTAGCTGGTCACCATTTCCCGGCCCTTGGCCATGTTCAGGATCTTGCCGCAGAGCAGGCCCAGGCCCACGGACAGGGGAATGGACAGGATCATGGACAGCACGACCCCCGGGATGCCCCAGATCTGCCAGTCAGCGGTGAGGATCAGGGCGATCTCCCCCGCCATGGCGCCCAGGGTCATGCCGAAATTCAGGCCCATGCCCGCCATGATGGGGATCAGCAGGCTGAGGATCAGGAAGGTATTGCGGCCCATGCGGGTGATGATCTCGTTGAGCAGGTAGCCCCCGGAGAAGCCCGCCAAAGGGATACACACCGCGCAGATGAGGATGAACATGATGGGCACGGAGTTGTCTCGCGCCAGTCTGCCCAGTTTCGCGCCGAAGCTCGCCGTTTGGTTCTTCGTACTCATCTGATCGCCTCCGATTTCCTGGTCAATGCGTAGAGGATCATGCCGTTGGATACGATGATGCGGATGACCTCACTCATGTCCATGTGGATCATGGAGTTCATGACGGTGGGCGTCATGGTCACGATGCCCTGGAACAGGAAGGTGCCTATGACCACGTTGGTGATGGATGCCTTGTTCACCGTGGCGCCGCCGATCAGGATGGCGGACACGGCGGGCAGCGCCATGTAGAAGGGCGCCATGTACAGCTGGACGAATCCGAAGCCCTGCTGGTACACCAAGATGCCCACGGCGGCCAGCCAGGTAGACATGACCACCGACAGGATGCGGATCTTGTCGATGTTGATGCCCGAAGCCCTGGCGAAGGTGGGATTCGAGCCCACTGCGGTCATGGCAGTGCCCGTCTTGGTGTGCAGGAAAGCCCACATGGCAAAGGCCAGGAGCGCAAAGAACAGGATGGTGCCCCCGGGGATGACCAGATCCCCGATGCGGACCTGCAAAAAGTTGGCCAGCACCTTGTCGTAGTAGCCCTCCAGGGAAATGGTGGTGCGCAGGCCCTTGCCCGCCAGGCCCCACACCATGTTGGGGCTCTTGAAGGGGAGCAGCAGCCACAGGATGCACATGAAAGCCACGGCGGAGAAGCCCACGTAGGTGGCGATCATCATCTCGCCGCCCTTGATGCGGTTCAGCAGCCAGCCGTAACCCAGCCCCAGCACCACGGCGAAGGGGGTGGCAAGCACAATGGCCATCACAAAGCTCATGGCTCCGGTAAATCCGAATTCGATGGACATGGTGGCCCCCAGCAACCCGGAGACGATGCCCAGGGGCAGGCCGAAGTTCAGCCCGCAGCCCGAGTGCACCATGGGCACCATGGCCAGCACCATCACCGCGTTCCAGCTGAAGCGGTTGAGGGTGTTGGTGATCTGTGTGAAGAAGTTGACTCCGACAAAGGGAGCCATGATAAAAAGCAGCAGCAGGAAGCCCGCAATGATCAGCCTGGGCAGGCCGAAAGAGGCCACCGCGCCCCTGAGCCTGTCGCTCAGGCTTTTACTGGTCCATACGTTCTCGCTCATGCAGTATCCCTCATTTCACCTGACTGACCATCAGCATGCCGAATTCCTCCGAGGAACGGGTAGCGGGCAGGATGCCCGCGATCCGGCCGCCGGATACGATGGCGATCCGGTCACAGATCTGCCGCAGCTCCTCCAGCTCGGAAGAAATCATCACCACGGTCACGCCATGTTCCCGGTTGAAGCGCTTCAGCGCGTTCAGCACCAGCTCTTTGGCGCCCACGTCGATGCCCCGGGTGGGCTCGGATACGAAGAGGAACCGGGGTTCCAGGGCAAAAGCCTTGGCCAGGCACACCTTCTGCTGGTTGCCGCCGGACAATTCCTTGGCCTTCTGCCGGGTGCCCGTGCAGCGGATCTGCAGGGAATCCACGTACCGGCTGGTCACTTCCCGGATGGCCGCCTCGTCCCGCCACTTGATCAGGCCCCCCAGATAGCTCTTCAGGAACTTGTTCTGGATCTGCATGGGGGGGAAAGCGATGTTCCACTCCAGGGATTCGTCCAGCAGCAGCCCCACGCCCCGCCGGTCCTCGGACACGAAGGCGATGGAAGCGTCCAGGCAGCTGCGGGGCTGGTTCAGGGGGATGGGTTTCTCGTCAAAGGTGACGCTGCCCCCCGCCTCGTACAGGCCCATGACGCCGTTGGGGATGCCCAGTTTGCCCTGGCCCGCCAGGCCCCCGATGCCCAGGATTTCTCCTTCGTACACGTCCAGGCTCACGTCCCGGACGGTCTCGCCGGCCATGTCCACCCACAAACGGCTGATGGACATGATGACCCTGCCCGTTTCCAGCTGCTCGTCCGCCCGGGCAGAGGCGCTGGTGTCCACGGAACGGCCCACCATCCACTTGGTGATTTCGGGGATGCTGGTCCGGGCCGCCGGCACGTCCTGGACCGCGTATCCGTCCCGCATCACCAGCACCCGGTCGCACACATCCAGGATCTCCTGCAGCCTGTGGGTGATGAAGATGACTGCGATGCCGCTGGCCGCCATGCCCCGGATGGAAGCCAGCAAGGCCTCGGCTTCCTTTTCGGTGAGCACTGCCGTGGGCTCGTCCAGGATGAGCAGGCGCAGCTGGTCTTTGCTCAGCTCCCGGGCGATCTCGGTGAACTGCTTGTGCCCGATGGGCATGTCGCTGATGACCATGTCGGGATCGATGCGGATGCCCATCCGCTGGATGGCCGACGCAGCCTGATCCTGCATCTTTTTGCGGTCCAGGGTCTCCAGCCGCTCCCCGAAAATCTGGGAGACCACGCCGGCCTTGTGCCGGGGCTCCCGGTTCAACAGGATATTCTCGGTAGCGGTGAACCCGGGGATCAGGGAGAACTCCTGATGCACCATGCCGATGCCGGCAGCCAGGGCGTCGAAGGGGCTGCCAAAGCGGACCTTCTCCCCGTTGAGCAGGATGTCGCCGTCGTATCCCCCCGTCTCGGCGATCACGTTCATGCCGAACAGGATCTTCATCAGGGTGCTCTTGCCGGCGCCGTTTTCGCCCACAAGCCCCAGCACCTCACCCTCTTTCAGGCTGAGGTGGATATCCGTCAGCACCTGGTTGCCGAAAAAGTCCTTCCGGATGCCTTTCATCTCCAGCAACGGAGCATTTTCTGTCATACGTATCCCGACCTTATTCAAAACAAAGGGGAGGGACGATCCTCCCCTTTGTTTATGATGATGATATGGATTTACTTGGTGGTGAAGTACTTCTCGGGGATCTCCAGATCGGTTGCGCCCATGTAGTGGCCGGGATCGCCCATGATGTAGGTATCCTGGTAGACCAGGAACACGTTCTCAAGCTTCACGCCGGTCTCCGCATCGGTATAGCCGGAGCCGTTCCAGGCGGCATCGGGGGAGAACACCTGATACGCCTTGGAGATCTCGTCGATGTCCAGCAGCTCGCTCTCGCCCTTGATCACGTTCATGGCGTGCTGGGCCAGGCCGGCGGACACGATATAGCCGTAAGAGTAAGCCCAGGTGCCGAAACGGCCCGCGCCGCCCTTTTCCACGACGGCATCTTCCACGGCGGCCAGGATCTTCTCGAAGTCACCGCCGGCATCGGACAGGTCCAGTCCCAGGGCGCCCGGATAGCCCATCAGGGGGGAGGGCAGGTCGGCCTCGATGAAGTAGCCGCCGTAGGCCAACAGCTGCTTCAGCAGGGGCTCGGTATGGGC
Source organism: Clostridiales bacterium (assembly GCA_012520375.1). Classification (GTDB taxonomy): domain Bacteria; phylum Bacillota; class Clostridia; order Christensenellales; family Aristaeellaceae; genus Excrementavichristensenella. Next base: position 13,632 of record JAAYOH010000022.1, on the reverse strand, counting down.
ATCGTTGGTGCAGAAGTAGGCGGAATCCTGGCCGTACTTCTCGATCCACTCGGGGGCCTTCTCCAGCACATAGGCCTGGGCGCCGGGGGTCCCCACGTCGCTGGTGGGGTCGGGGGCGGTCTCCATCACAAAGTTCATGCCGAACTCTTCGCAGGCGGCTTTCATGATGGCGACGCGGCGGCTCAGGGTCTCATAGCCCATGTGGCGGGGGAAGGAGATGTGCACGAAGGTGTCGCAGCCCAGCTCATGGGCGGTGTGGATGATCAGGTAGCCCCGGGCGACGAAGTCGTTGTTGCACACCACGTCGGCAGCGCTGCCGATCTCGGGCAGGTCCTCATGGGACTCGCCGGCCAGCAGCATGATGTCGGGGCGGCGCTCCCGGATCTGGCGGAACGCCTCGGTGGTGCCGGGCACAGCCTGGTTCACCACGATGGCCTTCATCAGGGGGTCGTCGGCAAAGTTCACGATGGTCTGGATGGTGGTCTCCAGTTCTTCGGTGAAGTTGTCGGGGTAGATGGCCAGCTTGACCATCTCCTCGCCGTACATGGCCTGGAAGGCCTCGGCGCCCCGGCGGTCGTCCTCGGACTGGGACACGGAACCGGTGACGATTGCGATGTGGAACTCTTCTTCGGCGTGGGCAACGGCTGCCACGCCGAGCACCATGGCGATGCTCAGGACAAGGCACAGGATCTTCTTCATGGGTACTCCTCCTCAAATTGGTATCTACGCATTTTCCTCTACGCATTCCTGACGCCGGAACCCAATGCCCCGGCGCCTAAGGATGACAATATTATACGGGAATATCCCATTTCTGTCAAGCAATTCTTGTTCGACTTTTTCTTTTGTTTTTCAATTTTGTGCTCTTTCCGCTTTCCCCTTACAGCTACAGGAGCACATCCATCGCCATCATCAGGCTGAACCCCGCCAGCAGGCTGTAGGTGGACAGCCGCTCGTGCCCGTGGCTGTGGGTCTCGGGGATCATTTCGTCGCTGACGATGTACAGCATGGTCCCCCCGGCAAAAGCCAGGGCCAGGGGCAGAATGGCCCGGGAGATGCCCGCCATCGCATAGCCCAGGAAGACGCCCACCACCTCGATACATCCGGTGGCTGCCGCCAGCAGAAAGGCCCGGCCCCGACCCACCCCGGCCATCACCAGGGGCGCAACCGTGACGACCCCCTCGGGGATGTTCTGCAGCGCGATGCCCGCCGCCACCGTGAAGGCCATGGACACGTCCTCGTTGCCAAAGCCCACTCCCGCTGCCATGCCCTCGGGCAGGTTGTGGAGGGCCATTGCCAGGACGAAGAGCAGGGCCCGGTCCAGATTTTTGTTGTTGGCATGGACCTCCGGGTCGCTGCCCGACAGCCGATGCAAATGGGGCAGGACCCGGTCCATGAAATTCAAAAAGAGCGCCCCCATGAAAATGCCGACGAGGGGCATATACAGCCCCCGCTTCCCCGCCATCTCAAAGGCCGGGACTATCAGTCCCTGGATCGCCGCCGCCAGCATGATCCCGGCGGCAAAACTCAGGATCGCGTCGTTCATTTTGTGGGAAACCCGCTTCACGAAAAAACCGATGACGGCCCCGACGACCGTGGAACCCCCGATCCCCAGCGCCGTCAACAGGACCAGTTTCATGGCACACCCCTCCTTGATCTATGATAACCGGGAGACGGGTACAAAAAACCGTTCCGCAGGAAAAGAATGGGAAAGTTTGCAGCAAGCGGTTGCCCCGGGTCCCGCCCCCCTTTGGTTCCCTTACAAATCCACCTCCAGGGATACCGGGCAGTGGTCCGAGCCGAAGATGTCGGTGTGGATGGCGGCTTCCCGGACAAGGGGAACGGCGTCTTGTGAGATCAGGAAGTAGTCGATGCGCCAGCCCGCATCCCGCTCCCGGGCGCGGAAGCGGTAGCTCCACCAGCTGTAGCGCACCGTGTCCGGATAGAGCAGGCGGAAGGTGTCGCAAAAGCCCGACTCCAGCAGCAGGGCGAACTGGGCCCGCTCCTCATCGGTAAAACCGGCATTCCTGCGGTTGGATTCCGGGTTCTTCAGGTCGATGGGCTGTGCCGCCACGTTCAGGTCGCCGCACAGGATCACCGGCCTGCCGTCGCCGCCCAACCCGCGCAGATAGGCGCGGAAGGCCTCCTCCCACTCCATGCGGTAAGCCAGGCGCTTCAGCCCGTCCTGGGAATTGGGGGTGTAACAGTTGACCAGGTGAAAGCCCTCATAGCTGCAGGTGATGACCCGGCCCTCCCTGTCGTGTTCGGGGATGCCGATGCCATAGGTGACCTCTCGGGGCTCCACCCTGCTGAACACCCCGGTGCCCGAATAGCCCTTTTTCTCCGCGCTGTTCAGGTACATATGATACCCTTCCAGGGTGAGGTTCAGCTGTTCGCGCTGTAGCTTGGTCTCCTGCACACAGAAAACATCCGCATCCAGCCCGGCAAAGGCCTCTTCAAAGCCCTTGCCCAGGCAAGCCCGTAAGCCGTTCACGTTCCAGGAAACCAGTTTCATGATCCTTCCACCTTTCAAACCGTTAGTCGCAAATGACGGCGCCCTGATCCCGCAGGGTCTTTCGCAAAAGGTCGGTGTCCACCCGGGCGGGGTTTACCCCGGCTTTCAGGGCAATGGCCGCCGCAGTGCCCGCCGCCTGGCCCAGGGCGCAGCAGGCGGGCATCACCCGGTAACTGGCCGCGGCCTCGCTGTCCCCCGAGATGCAGCGCCCCGCCACCAGCATGTTGTCCACGCCCCTGGGCAAAAGGCAGCGGTAGGGGATGTTGTAGTAGTCCTTCACACAAGTGAAGGTGACCCCGCCCCCGGAGGCGTTGTGGACGTCCAGGGCATAGGCAAAGGAAACCACGCTATCGGCAAAGCGGCGCTGCTCCATGATGTCCTCCACCGTGAGGGTGTAGTGCCCTGCGATGTGCCGGGTCTCCCGGACGCCCAGGGCGCTGGCCACCTGCACCAGGCGGATCTCTTCGCAGCCCGGCAGGTTCTCCCGCATGAAGTCCAGCACCTGCTGCACCTGTCTCCGCCCCTCCCGGAGGGCCTCGGAACTCTGGGCGGTGTCGGTGGCGTCCACCCCCGCCATGCGGGTGGTGTTGATCTTCCAGCGGCCCGGGAGGTTCTGCTCGTAGTTGCCCAATTCGTCCCGGTCGATGGTCCATTCCCCGGTCTTTTTCTTTTCCTCGATGATCCAATGGAAGCAGTTGGCCCCGTGCCGGTTCAGGCGGTGGCGGTTGGCTTCCAGTTCCCCCAGAAAGCGGTCCCGGTCGATGTGGTCCACCTCGAAGAACAGGCTGGTGGGCTGCATGGTCCCCCGCCCGTTCCCCAGCACCGTGGGCGCCCCGGCGAACCAGGCGGCGTCCGCGTCCCCGCTGCAGTCGATGATCAGTCCCGCCCGGATGGCGCACAGGCCCTCCTTCATGGCCACAATGACCCGGCTCACCCGGCCCCCCTCCGTGATGCAGTCGCACAGGGTAACGCCAAACAGCACGGTCACCCCCGCCTCCTCCAGCATCTCGTCCATGACCAGGGCCAGTATTTCGCTCTGGAAAGGGGTCACGTGCCGGTGGGAATCCCACAGGTAGGAGCAGTAGCTGGTCATGCCCTCCACCTTTTCCGGGTGGATCGCCCCGCCCTTCTCCTCGGTGCGGCGGCACAGCTCGTCGAAGATGCCCATGATCAGCTGCCGGTCCCGGCCCTTGCCGTCGTCGTTGTTGTTGAAGCAGGTCATGAAGGGGCCCACCAGCCCTGTGGTGGCCATGCCCCCGGCCATGGCGGCCCGGTCAATCAGCAACACCCGGGCCCCGTTGCGGGCAGCGGCGACGGCGGCTCCGAAGCCCGCCAGGCCCGCCCCCACCACCAGCACCTGGGCATTCAACTCTTTTTTCATCCGCAGCGTATATTCCACCGTGTTTTCCATCCTTTCTGCAATCGTCCCATGTCAGATCACGGCCCCCAATTCCCGAAGCCTTTTCTGCAGCATGTCCACGTCCATCCGGTGCAGGTCCCCGTCGCTCAGCGCCGCCGCAGTGCCCGCCGCCTGGCCGATGCCCATCACCGAAGCCTGCACCCGCAGGGAAGCGAAGGCTTCCCTGTCCGCGGACAGGCAGCGGCTGGCCACGATCAGGTTGGAGAACCCGCCCGCAATCAGGGCGCGGTAGGGCACGTAGGCGGGCTCCTCCAGGAAGCGCAGGTCCTGGTCCCCGCTTCTGTTGCCGTGGATGTCGATGGGATGGGCGCCCCGGGACACCGAATCGGGGTAGCGGTACGCCTGCAGGTACTCGGCCCCGGTGATGACGTGGACGCCCCGGATGCGCCGGGTCTCCCGCACCCCCGCCTGGGGCGCCGTGGCGCACACCCGGCAGTTTTTGAATTCGGGGAAATTGTCCCGCAGGACGGCGGCCAGGACGAAAATGTCCTCCCGCATCCCGCACTCCGCCCTTGTGGCGGCCCGGTTGTCGCAGGCGTCCGCGGCGGCCCGGGTCATGTTGACGGCAATACAGCCCGGCCGTAGCAGGGTGCAGAACCAGGGCCCCCCAAAGGAGGGCAATTCCCGGAGCATGAGCAGTTTCTCCCGCACCGGCCCGCAGTGGCAGTTCACCCCCTGGCGGTTGTGGTGCATGGCCTGGAGCAGCGGGCTTTCCGTGTCCACCCCGTCCAGGCAGAAGATGAAAGACATGGGCTGCAGGTCCGCCGGGGCGGGCAGCATGGGCACCCCCGCCATGTGGGCCAGGTCCCCGTCCCCGGTGGCCTCGACGAAGACCGTTCCCCCCAGGGCCTCGGCGCCGTTCTTGTTGTGGATCACCACGTGTTGCAGGCGCCCCTCCCGCACCCCGCAGCCTATGAGCCGGGAATGCATGTACAGGTCCACCCCCGCCTCCAGCGCCATGCGTTGGGCGCACAGCTTGTACAGCTCCGGGTCAAAGGCCACGTTGTTCAGGGGCTGTTCGATGAGGGCGCCCCCCATGGCCTCCAGGCGCTTTGCGAATTCCCAGGGGATGCCCCCGATGACCTGCTCCCCGTTGTAGTTGAACACGCTGATGGGCATCACCAGCCCCGCGGTGGCCATGCCCCCCAGGAAGCCATACTTTTCGATCAGGGCGGTGCGGGCCCCTGCCCGGGCCGCCGCCACGGCGGCGATGAAGCCCCCCGGTCCGCCGCCGCACACCACCACGTCGTACCGCCCCGCTACCGGAGCCGAACCGGAATACGCGATATGCTCCATCCTTCCCTTCCTTTCACGGCGAAAAAAGGTCTATGCCCTTTTTCGTCAGGGCCGCCTGCAGCAGGCCCACGTCAAGGGCCCGGGGATCGCAGCACAGGGCCGCGCACAGGGCCGCCGCCACCCCCGCCGCCTGGCCCATGGCCATGCAAATGGACATGACCCGGTAGGAGGCGTGGGCCCGGTGGGTGCCCGAGATGCAGCGGCCCGCCGTCAGCAGGCCCTCCACCCCCAGGGGCACAAAACAGCGATAGGGGAGGTCGTAGGGCTTCACATACTGGATCCGGCTCTCCGCCTGGCCCGGCCCCGTGGGGTTGTGGATGTCCACGATGAACTCAGCCTTGTGCACCGCCACGTCCGGGAAGCGCGCCCCCGCGGCCAGCTCCTCCGCCGTGATGACGTATTCCCCCATGACCCTGCGGGATTCCCGGACCCCCAGGGTGGAGGGGGTGGAAACCAGGCGGCAATGCTCGTAGCCGGGGAGATACCGGCGAAAAAAGTCCATGAGGAGGGGGATCTGCGCCCGGAGGGTGCGCTCCGCCCGGTACAGGTCCGCAGTCTTCGTGGCGTCGATGCCGTTGGCCTGGGTGGTGTTCACGTTGCGCTGGCCCGGATACACCGTCCGGTGCAGCCGCACCGCCACGATGTTCATAGGCAGGATCCCTTCCTCGCCGCAGCGCCGGCAGAAATCCAGGAAGCGCTCGCCCTTCAGCTGTACGTCGTCCACGTCCCCGATGCAGGCGATGCCCCGGTCCTCGTCCACGTTGTCGATCAGGAATTCCAGGGTAACGGGCTGCATCAGCCCGTCGTCCCGCCCCTTTTCCACGGGCGCTCCCGCCAGGGCGGCCAGATCCCCGTCCCCGGTGCAGTCGATGAACACCTTTGATTCCAGGACCCGCAGCCCCTCCTTGCCGGCGATCACCAGGCCGGTGAGTCGGTCCCCCTCCCGGACCGCGTCCACGGCCATCGTCTGCAGCAGCACGTCCACGCCCGCATCCCCCACAAACCGCGCCAGCGTCCCCTTGGCCTTTTCAAAGTCGTGGGCCACGCCGGTCTCCCCCAGCATGTCGTTGCCCTGCACCCCCAGGAGGAAAGTCAGTTCGTCCCGCATGGTGCCCGGCCCCACGGCCCCCAGGATGGGCCCCACGTGGCCGGAGGTGAGCATGCCCCCCAGAATCCCGTAGCGCTCCACCAGGGCGACCCGGGCCCCCTCCCGGGCCGCGGCCACCGCCCCGCAGATCCCCGCAGGGCCGGCGCCCGCCACCACCACATCGTACCGCCCTGCGCGGGGCAGGGCGCGGCTGTACTCTACTCTGCTCATTTTTCCCCTTCCCCCAGGTATACCCCCCGGGACCTCAGCTCGCCCCGCAGCAGCTTGCTGTCCAGGTCGCCGGGCAGCACCCCCTGCTTCAGGGACAGGGCCGCCGCCGTGCCCGCCGCTTCCCCGAAGGCCATGCAGCAGGGGATCATGCGGATGGCGGAGGCCGCCATGGCGTCGGCGGAGATCATGCGCCCCGCCATCATCAGGTTGTCCACCCCCATGGGCAGCAGGCAGCGGTAAGGCACCCCGAAGAAGCGTCCCTTGGTGAGGGTGTAGTAGGTCCCCCCCGGGTCGGACTTGTTGTGGGTATCCATGTTGGTGGCCATCACCGCGATGCTGTCCTCGGGGACCAGGCAGTCCTGCACATCCTGTCCCGTCAGCTTGTACCAGCCCCGGATGTGCCGGGTCTCCCGGATGCCCACGGCGGGGGCGGTGTCGATGAGGCGGGCCTCCTCAAAACCCACGGCGTAGCGCTTCAGGAAGGCAAAGACCTTGTGCGCCTGGCGCAGTCCCTCCACCTGGGCCCTCGTCAGGTCCTCCGCATCGGTACCGTCCACGTCCAGGATCCGGGTCACGTTCAGGCGGTACTCCCCCTCTGTGACCCCCTCGAAGAGGCACACTTCGGCCCGGGGCACGTCCCCCCACTTGGCCGCCTTTTCCCGGATCAGCCAGCTGAAGGGGCCGTAGAAGGGGCGGATCTCCTCCCGGTGCTCCCGCATGTGCGCCCACAGCCGCCGGGTATCCACGTTGTTCACCCGCATGAACAGGGTGGCGGGCTGCATGTTCCCGTCCTCCACCCTGCCCAGTTCAAAGGGTACGCCGGCCCGGGCCGCCACGTCCCCGTCTCCGGTGCAGTCGACGACCACCCTGGCCCGGATCACGGACAGGCCGTTCTTGTTGTGGATCACCACCCCGGCAATGCGCCCATCCTCCAGCAGCGCCTCCACGAACTGGGTGTACAGCAGCAGCCGGGCGCCGGAGCGCACCAGCAGCTTCGTGCACACCCTTTTGTAGCACTCGTGGTCAAAGGGGCCCACATGGGCGTGGCCGATGCGGTAAAAGCCGGACCGGGGGTGCTCCGCCGGGATCTCCGCCGGGTCGATGGCGCCCCCCAGGGCTTTCATCTCTTCCAGGATCTCCTGGAACAGGCCCCGGATGACCATGTACTCATTCCGGGCGTCGTAGGTGGTCATGAAGGGGCCCACCAGGTTCACCGTGGCCGCGCCCCCCACACAGCCGTTGCCGTCCAGCACCAGTACCTGCGCGCCGCCCCGGGCCGCGGCAATTCCGGCGCAGATCCCCGCGGGGCCCGCCCCCACCACCAGCACGTCGGTCACGGCGCTCACGGGCAGTTCCCGGGAAAACCTGATCTTTTCCATGCTCCTGTCCCCCTCCATGGTCAACATGGTCAACAGGCGAGGGAGCCTTTGTGGACTCCCTCGCAGCTGTCATATGGTCGATGGTTTACTTGGCGTCGTAGTAGGCCTTCAATTCGGCGCGGACGTCGTCGCCGCCGTTCATCTGCCAGTCGGACTGGAAGGCGGGCAGGTCGTCCACGGTGCGGGTGCCGGACAGGACCATCAGGATGAAGTCCTGCAGGCTCTTGAACAGCGAGGTGTTGTACCGGGCATAGTTCTCGCTGGCGGGCATGAAGGCGAAGTTGTTCTCCACGAAGATCTCGGGGCGCTTCTCGTTGGTCTCGATGGTGATGACGGAGAAGGCGGCCCACTGGGCGTCAGACTTGCGGATGCGGCTGGGCCACTGGATCTCGAAGGTGAAGGCGTTGGTGGCGTCGTTGTAGTAGTAGGAGTCGCCCCGCTCGTTGGCGAAAATGGGGTTGATGGGGCTAATGGCGCCCTCCTCGTCGTAGTTGAAGTGCACGCCTTCCACGCCGATGTTGATGAAGAGCTGCTCCTTGACCTTGGCATTGATCCAGTTGATGGCGTCCGCCGGGTGCTTGCTGTTGCGCAGCACGCAGGAGATCTGGTTCAGGGCCTTGGTCCTCATGTAGGTGCAGGTGCCGTCGGCGCCTTCCAGGGCGCCGATGTAGGCCAGGTCTTCATAGCCGAGGCCCAGGTTCTCGATCTGGGCGGGGGTGGTCACCTGGACGCCGGCGCGGTTGGAGCAGGCCATGATGGCCTTGCCGGAGGAGAATTTCTCGTTGACGGTGGAGTCGGTGTTCACCGCCCAGTCGGGGTCGATCAGGCCCTCGGCGTTCAGCTTGGTCAGGAACTCCACCATGGGGCCGAAGCCCTCGGCCTCGGTCATGTAGTACACGTTGCCGGCGTCGTCCACCATCCAGTCGCTGTAAATGCCGAAGGCGCAGGCGATGTTCTTGGGGATCACCCAGTTCTCGTTGCCCTCGGAGGCGGGCCTGTAGGGCCCGGAAAAGATGATGTACTGGTCGCCGTAGAAGGCCTTCAGGGTTTTCAGGCACTCGTAGAACTCGTCGATGGTCTCGGGCAGCTTCTCGATGCCGGCGGCCTGCATCAGGTCCCAGCGGCAGGCGATGAAGTTGGCGATCTCGCTGCTGTGGGGATACATATAGGGCACGCCGTAGATGACGCCCTCGCTGTCGGACAGGGCGGCCCAGGTCTCGGCGTCGTTGCCCTGCAGGATGTCCTGGCCGTAGGCCTCCAGCAGGTCGTTCAGGGGCAGCAGGGCGCCGGAGCTCATCAGGGTGCGCCACTGGTTCACGGAGCAGTTCACCACGTCGTAGTCCGCGCCGGCAGCCACTTCCATGACCAGCTTCTCGTCGGCGTTCTCCGCGGGCAGGGCGAAGTATTCCACCTTGTAGCCGGTGGCCTCCTCCATGACGGGCACCATGTAGTCGGCGTTCACGTCAAAGCCCACGTTGTAGCCCAGGCGCTTCAGGGTCACGTTGCCGGGGCCCAGCAGCTCGGCTTCTGCGCCGGCGAACAGGGGAACGGCGCCGAGGGCCAACAGCAGGGTAAGTACGATGGCAAGGATCTTCTTCATAGGGTTCTTCCTCCTTTTTTCTATGGTTACCCCGGTTCCCGGAGGGCAATCAGCCCTTCACGGAACCGACGGTAATGCCTTGGATCATAAAGCGCTGCACAAAGGGATAGAAAGCCACGATGGGCACCATGCTCATGGTGACCGCGGCCGCCACCATGCCCTCGGTGGTCACGTTGGCGGAGATGGCCGCGCCCCCGGTATTCCAGCCGCTGTACAGGTTCTCCGCAAAGGCCTGGCCGTTGTTGATGATGTCGTACAGGTACAGCTGGATGGTGCGCATGTCGCTGGAATTGGTGTACATCATGGCGTGGAAGTAGTTGTTCCAGTAGGTGATGGCGTACAGCAGGGACACGGTGGCGATCACCGGCATGGACATGGGCACCACGATGCTCCACAGGGTGCGCACGTCCCCCGCCCCGTCGATCATGGCGGACTCTTCGACGCTCTCCGGCAGGCCCTCGAAGTAGTTCTTCACGATGAACATGTTGAACTGCACGATGGCAAAGGGCAGGATACAGGCCCAGTAGGTGTCCAGGATGCCGATGGTGCGCACCACCATGTAGGCGGGCACGATGCCCCCGAAGAACACCATGGAGATCACGTACAACAGGGTGAACAGCTTGCGCCCCTTGAAGGAGGGCTTGGACAGGGGGTAGGCGGTGGTGATAGTGGTGAACATGGCGATCACCGTGCCCAGGGAGGTGACGATCAGGGAATTTTTCAGGGAGTTCCAAAAGGCGGTCTTGTTCAGCACGTAGTCGATGGTCTCGAACTGGACGCCCACGGGCCAGAACAGCACCTCCCCCGCAGTGACCCGGGTGCCGTGGCTGATGGACTTGGAGATGACGTGGAGGCAGGGCAGGATGGCCATCAGCGCCAGCAATACCAGCACCACCACGGCGATGGCGTGGCTCACCTTTTCGCTTGTATCCTGCAGGATGGCGTATTGGTTTTTTTTCACATCTTTCGCCCTCCCTCACCAGATGCTGCGGTTCAGCAGCCTCTTGCTCACCGTGTTGGCGCCGATGATCAGGACAAAGGCCACCACGGAGTTGAACAGGCCCAGGGCGGTGGACATGGAGAAGTCCATCTTGCCCATGCTCAGCCGGTACACGTAGGTCTGGATGATGTCCGCCACGTCGTACACCGCCGCATTGTAGAAGACCAGCACCTGCTCGAAGCCGGTGTCCAGGATGTAGCCCACCTTCAGGATCAGCATCAACACGATGGTGGGCAGGATGCCGGGCAGGGTGATGTGCCAGGTCAGCCGCCACTTGTTGGCGCCGTCGATCTTGGCGGCCTCGTACAGGCCCACGTCGATGCCGGTGATGGCGGCCAGGTAGATCACCGCGTTGTAGCCCACTTCCTTCCAGCCCTCGGTGAACACCAGCAGCCAGCGGAAAATCTTTTGGTCGGTGAAGAAGCGCACCCGCTCGATGCCCAGCCCCGACAGCAGCCCGTTCACGATGCCGTAGGTACCCAGCAGGGAGTAGAAGATGCCGAACACCACCACCCAGGAGAAGAAGTAGGGGATGTAGATGGAGGTCTGAAGCAGTTTCCGGGCGTTCCTCCTGCGGATCTCGTTCAGCAGGATGGCCACGATGATGGGGATGGGGAACAGGATGACGATCTTCATGCCGTTGATGATCAGGGTATTGGACAGCACCCGCAGGAAATTGGATGAGGCGAAGAGCTTGCGGAAGTGCTTCAACCCCACCCAGGGGCTCAGGGCGATGGCCTCCATGGGGTTGCTCCCCAGGAAGATGTTGTAATCCTGAAAAGCCATCTTGATGCCGTACAGGGGCCAGAACTTGTATACGCACAGGAAAAACAGGCCGGGGATGAGCATGATATACAGCCAGGGATGCTGGCGGAAGTAGACGAAAAAGTTGTGCACTTTCGTGCGGATCGGAATGCGCTTAACATCTTTCACTCGCATACCCCCCGTCAATGCTTATCTTTCGGGTCAGCGCAAAAGCCTTCCACTGTAACAGTATGCCACAAATGTTGAGCCACTGTCAAGCAATATCTTTTGGGGAGGGCTGTTTCGCCTTGGTATTGGCCGCTTCTTTGCGCACGGATGGATAAGGGAGGGGGGAGTCTCATCTTTTGTAATTTCTTTGGTGTTAAGCTGTAAAGATGGGGAATATGATGAGATAATAGAGAGCCAGAATGGTACAATAGAATCAGTATAAACCACCGAATCACAGAAAGATCCTATATTACATTGAAAAGGAACACGGGAAATACATTTTCATCAATGGATGATGATTTCTTTGACAAGGCCCCCTGTGATATGATGACGGAATGTACTGTGGCGTAAGCATCGTACCGGATTACCTTCTCAAATGAGCGAAAAGATCCGTTCCGTAATGATTACATTCGAAAATTAATCATCAACATCAGCCGCCGTTTCCACAATATCTGCTCCAACAGAAGCGACATTTTCATGCGGTTTCTGGCCAGCTTCCTGCCAATCAATAGCAATGGCTCCCCAATCTGCTTTTCGTGAACTGTCTCCGTGGGCAGTCCAAGTATCCCAATAGTCAGGATCGTTTGATAGCGGGCGATGTTCCTCGCTGAGATAGTTCATTTGAACCATCACAGGAAGCTCTGACGCCCATCCTAACAGAATTGCACGTTGTGACGGCAGGGTCGGTAATTCTCGAAGTATGCCTCTAAGATTATCTGGGACAAGTTTATTAACTAATTCTTGGTCGCGATCGTTGCTGATTCTATGAAGCAAGAATGTATTGCATTGGGATAAAACAGTTGGCGATAGCTCACTCGGTCTCTGTGACGAAAGGACTAAGCCCAAGCCAAATTTTCTACCCTCGCGGGCGATTTTTTCAAATACCTGTGTGCACATAGAATAAGTTGGTATTACCTCTGAATCGCTTGTATATCTGCGTATGAATGTATGTGCTTCCTCCATCACCAATGTTGTCGGCAATGTTTGTCCGTCATTCAACCGTCTATATCGCTGTAACGCTTCAAGCGTCATACGAGCTATTACAGCAGTAACAATATGAACTACCTCAGCAGGAACAAGGGATAGATCAATGACTGTAATGGCTCCGTTTAATGTATCGCTTGGGCAGATATAGTCATCAAGCCATTTTTCGAGCGTTAAGTCATCGGAGCAACATGTAATTGTCCGCATTCGAGAATCCGACAGCAATGTACGGATACGCATAAGCATGGTTTCAATAAAGTCGGAAGTACCCATAAGTTCCCCGTTAGCCTCAATGCTAAGTAAAAGCTCTTCACCAGTGAATCTGCGGGGTATATCCGCATCGATAGGAAGAAAATCTTGGTCAGAACCGCCGAACGTTGAATGAGCAGAAGAAGCAAGGTCAATAAGATCGTTTACTTCAGCTAAAGTGAAATCCATATTAGCATTTCGAATAGATCGCGCTTGTACTAACTGATTAACCTTTTCTTTTAGTCGCGCCAGAGAATCATTTTCCTGCTGGTTAAAGGCAGTATTAGCTGATAATGCACTTTGCCATTTTTGCAGTTTCTCAAAGAAAGATTTATTTTTAGGGAAGGTTCCCCACGGGTTTCCCTGTGTTTTCTCCTCAGACATAATCTTTACAACAGTCCGAAGAAATTTGCGCATACAATGACTTGGCGTTGTTGTATTTACTCCAATTTTCTCATCACGAACACTTCTCAAGGCCTGAATAAGCGTTGGGCGTTGTGTCTTGCTGCTTGCCTGTGTAAATGCGCACCATTCAGCGCTATTCCAAAACCAAAGTGGTACTTGTAGCTGTTTGATATTTTTTTCTTCATTGCCCTCAACCGCAAAAAGTCGAACATTCTCCATATCTTTAAACGCCTTTGAATACTCACCGTTCGGGTCAAGAATAATAAAGCGCGAATTAATAAAGCCGTTTGCTTCCAAGCTTTCTCTGATTTCATTTGTTATTTCTCCGTGCTTTTCTTCAATAAGTTTATTCGCTTTCTCTTTCGCTGTTTTCTTCTTCATATTTCAGAAGCTGAAGCCGCTCATTTGATGTAATCTCATGAGGAACATTATCCTTTCCCTCTTCCAGTGTAAAGGAGACGGGTTCGCCGTTTACGATGAGTTTGTTTTCGAAATCT
>JAAYOH010000021.1 GCA_012520375.1 Clostridiales bacterium | reverse complement strand
TTTACGTGGTACACGTTGCCCACGACGATGTTCAGGTAAGCGTCCTTGGCGTGGTGCAGGTCGTTCACCTCCCTGCACTTCACGAACAGGGGATCCTGCCACGATTCCTGGTTTTTGCATTCCCAGGTCTGCTTTTGTGCGCCGTCGGACAGGATGCGCTGGTCCTGGCGGAAGGAGGATACGTTGCCCGCCTTGACGTACACGATTTCCGCGCTGCCCTCATACCGGCGCTTGAGCAATTCGGCGACCAATTTTGTGGACTGCCGGGTCTCCACCAGTTGGCGGTTGATGAAGCCGGCGAGCTCTTCCTCGCCAAAGGGGGTGGAGCGGACCAGGCGGTCGAATTTTTTGGCGCTGATGAAGCTCCTCCGCTTCAGCTCGGACCAGAAGGGGCGCATCCGGTCCCGGATATCCTTGGGGATGGGGTATTTATCCCCCTTTGCCGCGTTGAACGTGCGCTTCACGAGGACCCGGTTGTCAAGGCTGTCGTCCTTGGTCTTGCTCTGGGGATAGATATGGTCGATGTCGTAGTCCTGATCAAGGGTATCCAGCAGGATCGGTTCGCCGGAATACATGCATTTGCCGCATTGGGCATAGTATAAGTACAGCTTGTCACGGCGCAGGGAATGCTCTTCCCGGCTGTCTAGTTCCGCCATCAGGGCGTCGCATTCCCGGTTGCACTGCTGGTACAGCTCCAACAGTTCGGCCTTTCTGGAGCGCTTGCGCCCCGCGTCGCCCTTTACCCCATCCTCCCGGGCCACCTCCACGAACACCCTGGCGGGGGTATCCTTCATGATCTTCTCGATCTCGCCGATGATCTGGATGGTTTGATGGATGGAGCGACGGATGGCGGGGGCGGCGTAACTTTCCTGCAGATAGGCCTCTAAGGTATAGCCCTGTTCTTTCAGGTATTCCGAGCGGTAGGCCTCGAGGGCCGCGCCAAAACCGAAGCGGAGAGAGAGCAACTCCATCAGGTTGTTGTTGGTGTGCCACAGGGCGTCGATGATGCTGAGGGGTTCCGGGATTTCGGGCAGAGCTGATTGGATCTCTGTCAAAAATTCCCGGGACAGCCTGCCCCAGCCGGTGAAGCGCTTGGCCAGGATGGAAGAAAGGTCCTCCTCGCTCAGGCGATGGGCATAGGTCTTTTTGAGCCAGCGCTTCAGCAGCTTTCGGTCGTCCCCGAAGAGGACGATGTGGGCGATGATGTCCTCCACCATGTCCGCGTTCCCGGGATCTTCAAGCAGTTTGGAAAAGGCGGCGTACGGGGCCAGGGTGGATTTGAAATCCCCGTCGATGCCGCTGATCTTATCCCCCTCTTGCAGACAGTTGCGGCTGCGCAGGTAATTTGCAAGATCGCCCTGCTTTACCTTCCGCCCGGTGGAGAACAAGTTATTGTAGATATCCTGCTTCAGGTCCACCGGGATGGGCTTTCCGTTGACCTTCAAGTTGTTCAGCTCGTTCAGGACGGAAAAGCGGCAATAGAGCAGGGAGGACTGGGGGAGGATGTCCTTTCCGGTGTAGGTGCATTTGGCGGTCATGCGCCGGATAAAGCGTTCGGTACACTTGTCCAGGTCCACCACCTGCTCGAAATTCCAGGGGTAGATCTTTTCCCCCGTCCGGGCCACCCAAGCGTGGGGGGAACGGGAATCCAGGGGGCCCACGGAATAGGGGATGCGGAAGCGGAACATGGCGAGGATGCGGTCGGAAAGGGCCAGGCCGCTTTCGTCCGCCTCGTTCAGGAAGCCATGGTATGCGCCCTGATTCTTCAGGATCATGGCCAGTTCCTGCTCGTGTATCTGGTGGGGGATGACGCCGTTGTCTTTGGAGGCCTGCTTGGGGAGGAAGGCGCCCAGCTCGACCCTTTTCAGGATCGCGGTCACCTCTTCGCAGGGGGCGACTTTAGCCAGCGTCGACTTCAGGAACTTGCCGAAATCCGCCGCGTCGCAGCGCTTGTCGGGGGCCCCGTGCCCGGAATAGGAAACATAGTTGTTCTTCTTCCCCCGCGCCCGGAACATCTCCCGGTACAGAGCCGGATAGGGTTTCAGCACCTTTTTCAGCAACTGCAGATCCTTCTTGTGGGTTTCGTATACGGAGATCTTGCCCTCGGACAGGGTGCGCTTGCCGTTTTTGAGGGCGTCGAGGAGCGCCCAGTCGTATATGCGCTTGACGTGCTGCAGCAGGAGGATGCGCTCTCCGACGACTTGAAAGACCTTTTCCTCCTGGGCGTCAAAGTCCTCCTTTAGGGTGAATTTTTCGCTCGTATCCTCCACGGCATCCTCGCCGTAGAGATCCGCAAGCTTCACTTTCCTGCCCGCAAGGAGTTGGAGGATGGCCTTGAGGGCCGGCAGGCCCTGAAAGTCCGAACTATTTGTCAGCGCCGCCTCCTTTTCCCGCACCCGAAGGGAACGGTCGCAAAGGGCCAGGACAAAGGCGGCGGGGTCGGTGAGGACCAGTTCGAAGCCCATCTCTTCGAGGAGGTACTCGTTGAGCTGGGAAAGGCAGTAGTCAAAGGTCACGTCCTCCAGGTCCATTTCGCCGAAGAGGAAGTGGCCCCGGTATTTCATGATGTGATGGAGGGCCAGGTAGAGGAGCCGCACGTCGAAAGGGCGGTCTTCCGTGATCAGCGCTTGCCGGAGATGGTAAATGGTGGGGTATTCCCGGTGGTAGTCGACGTCACAGTAACCAGGGTCTGCGAACAGGGTGTAGCGACCCGGAAAGGCCTGCCCCTCTTCGTCCCGCTTGTCCTCTTCGCAGAACTTGCTCTCTTTCAGGCGCAGGAAGAAGGCGGGGTCGATCGCGCCCATGGCTTCGGAAAAGCAGGATTGCAGCCAGTCCAGCCGCTGGCGCCTTCTCTCCAACCGCCGGCGGGCGGTGCGGAACAGCCGCCGCTCTGCCTTGCCGCTGGCGGCGTCGAACAAGCGGATGCCCCACAGCGCCTTGCCGTTTTTCTTGATGATGCTGTATGAAGGGTCGGTGACCGCCCAGCCCACAGAATCCGTCCCGATGTCCAGTCCGATAAAATAGCGATCGTCTTTCATGTTGTCCTCCTCGTCAGATTAAAAATTTGATGGATAAAATTGAAAAACCCTTGACAAACATCTTTCTTTCCACTACAATATACTTGTCAGTCACCATCTGACAACACAACGCGTTCAAATACGGCATTGCCCAAACCGTTGGCTCGTCCAACATCACAGTGTGTGAACAAAAACCTGCTCCGGCAGGTTCTTTGTTTGTCGGAAAAGAACGTTAAGTTTCTGTCAGGCATTATATAGCATTTCCGGCTATTATGCAATGGCCGGAACCATTATTCTCCGGAATTCGTCGAATCTGGTAAAATATGGGCGCTATTCTAAACAATGCACAAACAATCCCGGCGGAAGGATCGCCGCGAAAGCGGCTGCCCCTTGCCAAGAAATGGCAAATCCGAAAGTGACCGAACCCTTTCCCGATGCACGCATCCACATGCGACCCTGCAATCCATATTGATGCCGACGGTTCCTTTTGCCCGTACGATCAGCGACAAGATCTTCCTGCAAAAAGTGACCCATTCAATTTCGGTCCGCGGTTTTTGCTGACACAGACTTTTGAAGCGGGGAGGTGAAAGACGGCCCATTCCTAATCTACCGCGCGCGTATTTGCCGGCATCCACAGAACGACCCGACCTGTATCTACCTACATACCCATGCTGTTTGGTTTTTTTCCGGCGCTGGCGCGCGCCTTGGAATGCGCGCATGGATTTGCCGTATCCGGGGCGCCCGGCGGACAGCGCTGCCTTGATCGAATAAGGAGGGGATTTCATGAAAAAGGTCGTATCCATCCTGCTGATCGTTCTTTTCCTCGCGACGTGCTGCAGCACCGCCTTGTCCCAGGGGCTTTTGTCCTGTGTATCTACCCCGATGAAAGGGTCCTCGAAGGGGCGGACCCGCAACGTGGAACTGGCGGCGGACCGCATCAGCGGCACCCTCATGGCGACAGATATGGTGTTTTCCTTCAACGGACTCGTAGGGCCCCGGACGTCGGAGGCGGGTTTTAAAACGGCTCCAAACGGCCGCGGGGTCAACGTGGTGGGGGGCGGCGTGGCCCAGGTCGCGTCCGCGATCTACCTGGCGCTGAAAGGGATCGGAGACATCGATATCTTAGAGAAGCACACCTACGGCAAGAATTACGTGGGCAACTATGTGAAATCCAGCAGCGACGCCATCATGACGGATTACAATGCGAAGAAGGACTTCCGGTTCCGGAACACGGGAAGGCCCTTCATGATCTACCTGTGGTTTGAAAACAACGAGCTGTATTGCCAACTGGAGGAGGTGGATGACGGAGGCGGCGGAGGCGGAAGCGGAAGCGGAGGCGGAGGAAGCGGAGGCGGCGGCGCCATGCCATACTCCAGCTATGCGGATCTGATCTTTTTCAACCCCGGCACAGGCATCGCCTATTTCGATTATTTTGACTTGCTGCAGGGGGCGGATGCCGTCGAGTACCTGGTGAACAGGGAAGGCTACAGCAAGGCGAAAGCGGAAGAAGAAGTGGCAGAGTACGCCGATTCGGAGTACATCCGGGACGACGGGGACGGC
The DNA here is from genome assembly GCA_012520375.1 of Clostridiales bacterium. Lineage (GTDB taxonomy): Bacteria > Bacillota > Clostridia > Christensenellales > Aristaeellaceae > Excrementavichristensenella. The sequence continues at coordinate 6,054 of JAAYOH010000021.1, read as the reverse complement.
ACGCTGTACCCCGTGGACATCAATACGACCAACCTGATCCTGATGTACCAGCCCGACGGGGAACCCATGCCCGGGGCGGACGGCGTGCCCTCCAACGCGGGGGATTTTTATGCGCTGTTCAACCACGACCCCTCCCTGCTGCTGGACTCTTTCTTTTACTACCTCCATACCGACCCGGAAGGCAACGTGTATCTGGTGGAGCAGGTGTACTGGCCGTGATCGGCAGCGAGGATTGGTAGGACTGAAACGATAGGCAAGGAACCGGAAAGGAGGGTTCGGCGTGAAAAAAACGACGATTTGGCTGTTGATCTTGCTGCTTGTCCTGGCCGTCCCCGTATCGTCCTCTGACATCGATGATTCCGTCGGGGACGACGATCTCGTCGTATCGGGGCCGCTGGATGAATACGCCGGCCTTTGGATACAGGAAGGCGCGGACGGTTCGGGGACCGAGCTCCAACTGGATCCGGGCGGAACGGGACACATCACCCAGGGCGGAAAATCGACGGAGATCTACTGGAAGGTGGAAGAGGGGCCTTTTTACGTCACCGTCACCGTCTATGACGAGAAAAACGACGTGCTCTACGAATACCAGGCGACCATAGCCGGATCGCTCTACGATACCAAGAGCGGGATACGCCTCGTCCGGCCGGAGCCGGACAATTTGGAGATCATATCCTATGACAAGGCGCAAAACGTGGAGCGCAAGACCTTCATGGGCACCTGGGAAGTAACGGGCATGGTGGTCTCCGTCAAAGAGCCGCGGATGACCTTGCCGCTGGGGGCGGATCTGGCGTACGAGCTGATGAGCATCGTGTCGGGCATCCCCGTCGGCGGACCGTTGCAGGTGGAGTTTAATGTCAATGCGCACATGTCCAGTACGCGGTTCGGCGACCATGTGGATCACCACCTGCCCCAGCTGCAATACTACTTTTCGGGGAACGCCCTGTACATTCGCGAGATGCAAAAAGACTTTACCATGGTGTTCTTCTATGTGGGCAAAGATACCCTGCACATGATGGTGACCCCCAATCCCACGCCGGACGCGGGAACGTGCGTCATCATATTTGAAAGGATCGCGGAACCCATCATGCCCTGGCCCGAGATCGGGGAAGAGGAAGAGCCTTAGGGCATTACGAAGGCCATGGCAGATGACGAGCGGGAAGCATCGCGGCGACCCTTCGAACCGTTGGGGTTTTCCGGGATCCGCCTGTAGGCAACCCCAAGGAAAAGCAGCTCCAGGCACGAGGTTTTGCCTGGAGCTGCCTGTTGTGTTTTGGTTTGCCGGAGCCGGGTTCCCCGCCGGCGGCCAGATCCATGACAGGGCCCATCGGGAGGTGGGCGGTACCGACGCGTTCCTTACCCGGCAACGACTTCACCGGGCCAGCTGTTGATGCCGCCGAATTCCACCACGTTGGTGTAACCCAGCTTGACCAATTTGTCGGACGCCTGCCTGGAACGGTTCCCGCTGCGGCAATAGACCAGGATGAGCTGATCTTTGTCGGGCAATTCGGGGAGTTCGTCCGTGCCGATGGTCTCGTTGGGGATCAGGATGGCCCCGGGGATGTGGCCGGAGTCATATTCCTGCCGGGTGCGCACGTCGAGGATGACGTACCCGGTTTCCTTTTCCATCATCTCGACGGCTTCCTGCATGGAGATCCGGCGATACGTGTCCGCTTTGGGCGCGGGCGTTTCCGCCGCAGGTCCGGCTACTTCGGGCGCAGCGGGGGGAGTGGGGGCAGCGGATTTGCATCCGGCCAGAGCCAGCAAAAGGGCAAGGAGAAGGAGCAACGGAAGGATTTTTTTCATGGGACATGCCTCCTTGGTTTTTGTGGGCATTTGGCCTTGCAGATCAGCTGGGTCATGGTCCCCATGGGGCAGTACACGCACCAGCTGCGGGGCCTGAAAAGGGCCATGGTAATGAGACCCAGCACGGTGGAGGTGAGCATCACGCTGTAGAAACCGAAGGCGAATTGCGCGACGCCGGGATGGAAGAGGGTGCCGCGATAGGCCCAGTGCCAGGGAAGCTTGAAGGTCCACAGCAGGGTGACCACCTGTTTCAGGTTTTGCGCCCCGGCAAACACCAGCCAGGTATTCCACAGCATCAAAAAGAACATGGCGAAGAAGAACACCAGGAAGCCGTACCGGAAGGCCTTGCTTTTCATCCAACGGGGGGTATCCTTTTTCCGGGAAAGCCCGAGGCGGTTCCCCAGGAGGGAGAAGAGCTGGCTGCGCCCGCAATAATGATTGCAATAGCCTTTGGTCCCTTTGACGATGGCGATGCCCAGGGGGAAGAAAAAACACAGAAGCCCCAGCCAAGCGAACAGGATGTTGAAGAAGCCGAGGATCATATAGGTGAGGGACGCGATCCACAGATACTCGTTCCACGTCTTTTTCATGCCTGCACCTCCCAGACGCTGATGACGCCGGCGGGACATTCCCCGGCGCACATTCCGCAGCCGACGCACCTTCTTTGGTCCACCCGGGCGTACACCCCGCGGTACACCTCGATGGCGGACAAGGGGCACACCTTCAAACAGCACCCACAGGCGACGCAAACCGCCCGGTCAACCTCGGCCCTGCGTTGTCTTTTTGTTATCGCGGTCATGGGAAACCTCCTGTCTGATGATGGCATGATGATACCATATCCGGGGCAGGAGGTTCTGTAACGTTATCACGGAAGGAATGTATGGAGGGAAGTCAATGCGTTGCAAGCCCGACTTCCGGGCGGTGCATGGACAGTGCGGTCCCTATCCCCGCCGGATGCCGACCAGCTCGCCGTCGGCGTGGCCTTCCAGGTACTGGATCACTTTTTCCAGCATGTCCCGGGCATGGCCCGCTTCGCCGGAAACCACCGCGATGCCGATGGTGAGGACCTGGTGCCGGTCCTGGGTGTCCACCTCGGCGATGGCCACGTTGAATCGGCGCCGGGCGCCGTCGATCAAGCTCCTTGAAACCATGCGCTTGTCCTTGAGGGATTGGGCGTGGGGGATATGGAATTGGATGGTCGCCGACAACACCGCCATTTTCATGGGAACACCTCCATGGGTGGGCGACCGGGAAAGGCGCGGCGCACCGCAAAGGCGCAGCGGGGCGCTTTGGGTGTGGGAGCACGGGGCGCCCTTCCGCTTTGCGCCCGGCAGGGGAGGAACTTTGCAGAACTGCTATGCCAGGCTAGCTACCCGAGACGTATAAAGTATACTTAGCACGGCCTAATAAGAAGATAGAACGGGTGTTATTTCCCCTCGTACCACACTAGGTCATCATAAACTATGTCGGTACCATCATCTAATAAAACCCGCTTCACTGCGACTCGAGACGTTGCAGCATCCTGCACAAAGAAGGAAGTACTGTCAGTAGATACTGATGTTGACTTCCCGATGCCCAAAGGACTAGAGTGTGTATATGTGTCTTCAGACTTACCGAATTCGGATAACTGATCTCCATATGGATCGTAATACTGAATTACGCAGGTGAAGGCGTGAACGCTCATTGAACTGACATTTTTTGCCGAGAATTTAGTGTACTGAAAGCCATAAGATGATTTTAAGTCAACCTTTGAGATTTCTATTGGACACATTTCATATGGATCATATGCTTTTGCTTTTGTACCATCTGACATTATTGCTCCCTCTGAGAATACTATTACTTGCAGTTCTGGTGTTGCAATACCATCTACTGTGGTACCATTGGCCGATTGGAAAGCTTTCACGGCTTTTTCTGTCTGTCCACCGTAATCCCCATCTGCTAGTCCTACCAAGAACCCCAAATCCTTAAGACGAGACTGTAGCTTAGCAACGCCTCCTCCTTTACTCCCTTTCTTCAGCAATTCGAAATCAGAAGCAGAAGGGGAAACGGCATCCACATCTGCTCCTTTCCTTAAAATCGTTGCTTGCTCTTTGGTTTTTGCTGGCGCATTAAAGCTCTGTGTTTCAGCATTTGGAATCAAAGCTTCAAATGCATCGATAATTGCAAATACCTTGTCATGACTTATCATGTCGGATATGCGTAACAACGCCTTACCACGCAGGAACATATAGGCATCGCAAGATATAGGAATTGCACGATAAATTCGTTCAAGGTAAGTATAGCGATCGAGAGCAGAAGCTTCATCATCAAAACACTCGAGTGTTCCACCTATATAATCACCATCCGACGTGTTCGCGTATCCAACACATCCATAATTCGTTTTGCTAGTATAGCAACCAGGCTTTCCTAATTGATTATTGGGATCGGTAATAGCATTGAAGTCAAGTAACTTTTCAGAGGATATCGGCGCTCCAAGAGCAATCATCTCCTGGAGCAACTTGAGAGATGCTGGTGACGAACTGTGGGTAACAACTTCATTTTCAACAGGTTCAGAACTGTCTGTTACATTGACGTTTGACTGCTTTTCTTCTAGAAGCGCAATAAGTTCCGCGATTTGCTCTGGAGAAAGATCTTCAAGCAAAGACCTTGATTCTGCATATGTATGTACGCAGAACAACAACAATACAAACAGAACTGCAACAATCCTCTTCATACAGGTTCCCTCCTGAACTAAGCATATCAAATTGCATTTTTTACACAGATAGCTGAGCGAAGAATTCTATTTCCCTTACTCTTGATCCTACGCTTATTTATAATAATTATATAAGAGTATTGCATAACAGTCAAGCCAATAACAATCAAATTTATTCTGTTCTTTTATACTTAACAGAAGTAATTTGTTTTCCACTATAGCTTTGTTTCCTGCCGCGGCCATTCCCGGCTCCGTTCCCGTTTCTTTGCCCTCCGGAGCCCTGGCCGTATTGGGCGTTGCCCGAGCCGCCCAGCTCCTGGATTTTATCCCGTATCTGCCGCATTGTCAAGCCCTGCACGTCTTCCGGGGTAACGGAAGGATCGAGGGCCTGCAGCTCCAGATAGGCCCGGTACTTCCCAAAGGACAGGCCCGAAGCGTGGGCGATCTCCACCTCTTCGCGGTTTCCGCAGCGGCACTCCACATTGGGGGCAGCGGCATAGCCGCAAGCGGCGATCCGGGCGCGCATTTCTTCGCTTTTCTGCTCGGTGTTCCCGATGACGGTAATGGATACGAGCCCGTCGTTTGCCCGGTATGGCTGCATGGTTTCACTGGAAAGCAGGACGTCCAGGGCATCGGAGTAGTTGAGGTTTTTCAGTTCCACGGATGCGGCCAGGGCCTTTCCGTCCTCGTTGTAGCCCTTCACCGAAACCACCCGGTCCAGGCGGTTCACGCCCAGCTCTATGGAGGGGTTCACATCCACGCTGATGGCGGAAACCGGCGCCATATAAAAGTTCCAACCGCCGAAGCCGAGCACCATGAAGGCGAGACAGGCGAAGGCAACCGCCGCATACCGCAGGGAAAAAGGCTTTGCGGGGGCCGATGTTTTCGACGCAAGGAAGGCTTTTGTACTTCGTATGAGCGCTTCCTCCGCGCGTACGCTGCCCATGGCGTCGCGAATTCTGTTATCCAACCTCGTCACCTCCCAGGGATTGGCGCAACAACCCTTTGGCGCGGCTCAAAAGTGTGTAGACCGTATTGACGTTCTTGCCCAGCAACTTGCCGATCTCCACTGCGGAATATCCCTCGTAATAGTGGAGATAGACCACATCCCTATACTTTGGAGGCAATCCCAGCACCGCCTCCAGCACCTCGCGGTTTTCGTCTGTGATGCCGGGATCCGAGGGGATGGCTTCCTCGATGGGCACGGTACGGCTGCGAAAAAAGCTTTTCAACAGATCTTTGCAGGCGTTGATCGTCACCCGGATAAACCATGCTTTTTCGTGTTCCTCGTTTTCGAACACATCGGAGCCGAGGACATACTTCAGAAACACCGTCTGGAATATGTCCTCCGTATCCGCATAGCTTTTCAGATGTACCATACAGATCCGCCGGACAGTATCAGCGTACAGATCCACAGCACGTCTTGCTTCTGCTTCGCTCCGCATAAGAAACCTTCTTTGTCAGTTATTCCGTCCGCCTCTGCCGCGGCCCGCGCCACGTCCCGCGCCCTGGCCTGCGCCCTTACCCGCGCCTTTGCCCGCGCGATTGCCGGCGCG
>JAAYOH010000020.1 GCA_012520375.1 Clostridiales bacterium | reverse complement strand
GGGGGAACAGGTTGAACTGCTGGAACACCATGCCCATCCGCCGGCGGATCTTGTTCAGGTCGGCATGCTTTTTGGTCACTTCCTCCCCGTCCAGGTAGATATGCCCCGAAGTGGGGATCTCCAGCATGTTCAGGCAGCGGAGGAAGGTGCTCTTCCCGGAGCCCGAGGGCCCGATGACCACCACCACCTCGCCCCTTGCGATCTCCTGGTCGATGCCGTTCAGCACGGGAAGGTCGTCAAATCGCTTGGTCAGCCCTTTAACGGTTATCACTCTGGCGCAGCCTCCTTTCTACGAGCCCGAAGACCCGGGTCAGGGCCATGACCACCAACAGGTAGATGGCCGCCACGGTGAGCAGGGGGAAGAAGGCGGAAAAGGTGCGGCTCTTGATGTAGTCCCCCGCTTTGGTCAGATCCATCAGGCCGATGAAGCCCACCACGGAGGTCTCTTTCCACAGGGCGATGAACTCGTTCAAGAGCGCCGGCAAGGAGTTCTTCAGGGCCTGGGGGATGACGATCAGCAACATGGTGGCCCCGGCGGAAAGGCCCAGGGAACGGCCCGCTTCGGTTTGTCCCTTGTCGATGGACAGGATGCCGCCCCGGATGATCTCCCCCACATAGGCGGCGCTGTTCAGGGCAAAGGCGATGATCGCCGCAAAGGTCTTGGTGACCGGGGTATTCACCAGCACCACGAACCACACGATCATCAGCTGCACCACCACGGGGGTGCCCCGGACCACCGTCACGTACACCGTGGCCATGCCCCGCAGCGCCCTCAGGTTGGACAGGCGCATCAGGGCGACCACGGCCCCCAGCAGCAGCCCCAGCAGGGCAGCGCACACGGTGATGGTTGCGTTGGTGCCAAGGCCGTCCAGCAGCATCTTGTAGCGGTCGCCCTGGATGATGTTGAAGTCAAATTGTTCCCATATGTTGAGGAACCAGGCTCCCATGGCTTGCATACCGTTCTCCTTTGCGTTACAGGCGGAAGCGGAGGGCGACTGGCGCTCTCCGCTTCCGGTGGGAACAGCCCATTATTCGGCGGTCATGAACTTGGTGACGATGGCGTCGATGGTGCCGTCGGCCGTCAGCTGGGCCAGGGCCTCGTTCATGGCGGCGCACAATTCGTCGCTGCCCTTGGGCAGGGCGATGGCATACACCTCGTCGGTCTCGATGGCGGCTACGACCTTGGTCTTGCCTTCGGTGCTCTGGACGAAGGCGGCGGCGGGGGCGTTGTCGATGACCACGGCGTCCAGCCGGCCGGCCACCACGTCCTGCACGGCGTCCAGGCCCTTGTCATAGCGGTCCACGGCGGCGGCATCCACGTTGTCGGTGACGTACAGGTCGCCGGTGGTGCCCATCTGCACGCCGATCTTCTTGCCGGCCAGGTCGTCCACGGTCTTGATCTCTTCGTTGTCGGCCGCTACCAGGATGGCCTGGGTGGCCTTGAAGTAGGCGTCGGTGAAATCCACGGACACCCGGCGCTCGTCGGTGGCGCTCATGCCCGCGATGGCAATGTCGATCTTGCCCGTGGTCAGGGAGGGGATCAGGGCGTCAAAGGCCATGACCTCGATGTCCACCTTGGCGCCGGGATCCACGATGGCCATGACGGCGTTGATGATGTCCACGTCGATGCCGGCCACTTCGCCGTTGTCGTCCATATACTCGAAGGGGGGGAATTCGGGATTGGTGCCCACGGTGTAATCCGCGCGCGCCATGGCGGCAAAACCCAGGGACAAAATCAAAACGAGAACCAGTGAAAACAACTTTTTCATAGAGAAATCCTCCTTATTTTTACGCTGTCGGTGAAATTATACAGCACGTACTCATATTTATCCATCCGATCCGGGTAAACGGAACATTAAATCTGTACATAGATACCGGCCCACGTCAAAGGGTTCCAGGGGCGCATCCTTGCGGAGGTACAGGGGGTGATGGGGGTGTCCCCGTTTGGACCGGGCCCCCGCGGTGTACCACCTGGCGCCGTAGCGCTGGCCGATCCCGATCATGTCCGCCACGCAGGCCGCAAGGTACTCCCGTTTTTCGATGAGGGTTCCCCAAGCTGCCCAGACGGCGGGAGCCCCCTCGGAAAGGGACAGCACGTAAGCAAAGGCCTTCATGTTCTCCCGGTGCAGAAAGGGGTTGCAGGTCTTTTCCATGTCCTTGGGCCTGGTGGCCCGCTGGGCGTACACGTTGAACATGATAAAGCTGTCGAAGCCGTTGCCCAGGGCGATGCGCTCCACCGACCGCAGGGTGTTGTCCAGGGCGTCGGGCCGGGCGGTGGAGGGGTTGATGCCGATGCAGATCAGGGGCCTGACCCCCTTGGTACCCAGGATGTAGCGGTACTCCGAATAAAAGTCCGGGACGTACAGCCATTTTTCGGCGTCGTACCGTCCCTTCCCCTGGGGGGAACCGGCCAGGGCCTCTTCGAAGCCCAGGACCGGGATTTCCCTTGTCTCTGTCTTGGGGATGTGCACCTTAGGCCCCATTCCCCTCGTTCACCCCATAATTCTCCAGGAACTTGCGGGTCCGCTCCTGGCTGGGATGGTCGATCACTTCCGCCGCCCTGCCGTATTCCACCACCAGCCCCTGGTCCATGAACAGCACGTTGTCCGCCACGTGCCGGGCGAACTGCATTTCATGGGTGACGATGACCATGGTGGTGTTGCGCTCCGCCAGGGAGCGGATGACGTTCAGCACCTCCCCGGTCAGTTCCGGGTCCAGGGCCGAGGTGGGCTCGTCAAAGCACAGGATGTCCGGGTTCAGGGCCAGGGCCCGGGCGATGGCCACCCGCTGCTGCTGCCCCCCGGACAACTGGTGGGGATAGCTGTCCAGCTTGGCGGATAAACCCACGCTGTCCAGCAGTTCCCTCCCCCTTTGGTGGATCTCCTCCAGGATGGCCCGTTTGTTGCTTCGAAAATCCGTCCGCTCTTTGGCCAGGAGTTCCCCCGCCAGCACCACATTCTGAAAGGCGGTGTACTGGGGGAACAGGTTGAAGGACTGGAACACCAGCCCGAAGTGCAGCCGCCTGCGCCGGATCTCCCCGCTGCTCAGGGTCTTGTGGGCCGCGGCGTCGAACACGCATTGCCCGTTCACCCATATGGCGCCCTTGTCCGGGGTCTCCAGGAAATTCAGGCAGCGCAGCATGGTGGTCTTGCCGCTTCCCGAGGAGCCGATGACCGCCAGGGACTCCCCTTTTTCCAGGGAAAAGCTGATATCGGTCAACACCTCGGTAGCCGCAAAGCACTTGCCCAGATTTCGTACTTCCAGCATTGCCATGCCGATTTTCCTCCTTACTTAGCAGCGAAAATAGTCCATCTTGCCCTCGATGCGGGCCAGCAGGATGGTGAGCAGGCCGTTGAACAGCAGGAAAAACAGGCCGGTGGAAAAGAGGGGCCAGATCAGTCCCTGCTTGGTGTAGCGCTCCGCCACCATGATGATCTCCGCCACCCCGATGACCCGGGCCAGGGCGGTATCCTTGACCAGGGTGATGACCTCGTTGCCCATGGAGGGGGTGATGCGCTTGACCACCTGCAGCAGCACCACCTTGAAGAAGGCCTGGGAGCGGGTCATGCCCAGGACGGCGCAGGCCTCGTGCTGCCCCACCGGGATGCTCTCGATGCCGCCCCGGTAGATCTCGGAGAAATACGCCGCGTAATTGATGACAAAGGCGATGAGGGCAGCCAGCATGCGGTTGCGCATGGGGATGCCCAGCAGCAGCCCCGGCGCGTACAGCACCACGAACAGCTGCAGCATCAGGGGGGACCCGCGGATGATCCAGACAAAGGTACGGGTCAGCCACTTTACGGGCTTAAACTTGCACATGGAGCCCAGGGTGATGATCAATCCGCAGGGCAGCGCCAGGAGCAGGGTCAGGCAAAAGATGTAAAGGTTCTCCCAAAAGCCGCCCAGCAGGACCTGTAGGATCTCCGGCATGTGGCTTCTCTCCCCTTCTTTTGGATTGCATAGGGGGACCGGAACACCCCGAAGGATGCTCCGGCCCCTTGATGCTGCGGGTTTTCTTCAGGCAAATCAGCCCTCGATCGGCACCAGCATATCGGCCAGGCCGTACCGGGCGGCGATCTCGGCCACGGTGCCGTCCCGGGTCAGCTCGATGATGGCCTGGTTCACCAGCTCGGTCAGGTCGCTGCCGGAGCGGAAGCCGATGCCGTACTCCTGCAGGCCGAAGTTGTTATCCAGGTTGACGACCATGTCCGCATAGTCGGTGCCCTCGCCCACCATGCCCAGGGCGCACACGCTGTCCACCACGGCGACGTCCGCGGTGCCGGACTTGACCTCCAGCAGCGCCTTGGCCATGGAGTCCACCGCGGTGTAATTGGCATCCTTGAAGTATTCCACCGCGGAGACCTCCACGGTCTCGTCATCTGCGATGTTGCCCAGCAGCTTGCCTTCGCCGGTGGAGCCCTGCTCGGCCACCACATAGCGGCCGGCGATGTCCGCCATGATCTCGTCCTCCCGATCCGCCTTCATGACCATGGCCTGGGTGTTGTACAGGTAGGGGTTGGACATGCTCATGTTCTGCTTGCGCTCCTCGGTGATGCACATGCCATTCCAGATGCAGTCGATGTTCTTGGAGTTCAGCTCGATCTCCTTGGCATCCCAGCTGATCTCGATGAACTCGGGCTCGATGCCCAGCTTGGCGAATACGGCGGTGGTCAATTCGGTGTCAAAGCCCACCAGCTTTTCGCCTTCGTAGTAGTTCATGGGTGCAAACAGGGTAATGCCCACAGTCACGATGCCCTTGTCCTGGATGTATGCCCAGTCGGACTCTTCCCCCATCGCGGCGCCGCACATCGCCAAGGCAAGTACCAGCATGGCCAGCAGGATTTTCTTCATTTTCTTCGCCCTCCGTCATCTTATCTGTTAACACGCGAAAGTGTTTTGACGTTAAACACTATACCACATTACCACGCTAAAGTCAAGGTCTCCCAATGAATTTACAGAACCCGGGAAAACAAAGGGGCGCCCGCCGGAAAACCACCGGCGGGCGCCTTTCCAAATCGCGCAGGGGATCCCATCAGCCCTTTCGCCCAATGGCCTTCTTGGCCTTCTCCACCACGTGGGGGGCCGTCAGGCCGAAGCGCTTCTGGAGGTAGTCCTGGGGGCCCACCTCGCCGAACTCGTCCTCTACGGCCACGTGCTCCAGGATCGCGGGGTATTTGTGCGCCAGGCAAGACGCCACGGCGCTGGTGAGGCCGCCGATCTTGTTGTGGTTCTCACAGGTGACGATGGCGCCGGTTTCCTTGGCTGCCTTGATGACCGCTTCCTCATCCAGGGGCTTCACGGTGAACATGTCGATGACCCGGGCCTGGATGCCCTCCTTGGCCAGGGCTTCGGCTGCCTGCAGGGCCTCGTGCACCATGATGCCGCAGGCGATCAGGGTGACGTCGCTGCCCGCCCGCAGCTCCACGGACTTGCCGAATTCGAAGGTGCTGCCGCTCTCGTACACCTTGGCGTTGTTCTTGCGGCCCACCCGGATGTACTTGACGCCCTTATGCTCCACGGACTTTTTCAGCAAGTCTTCCAGCATGGCGGAGTCGGTGATGTCGATCACGGTGCAGCCGGGCAGGGCGGTGTACAGGGCCATGTCCTCGAAGGGCATGTGGGTGCCGCCGTTGTAGCCCGCGCACACGCCGGGATCGCTGCCGATGATGGTGATGTCGTTGCCCGCGTAGCCCGCGGACAGGAAGGCCTGGTCGTAGCAGCGGCGGGACGCGAAGGTGCCAAAGCTGTGGCAGATGGGCTTGAAGCCTGCGGCTGCCATGCCAGAGGATACGCCCACCATGTTGGCTTCCGCAACGCCGCATTCGATGGCGCGATCGGGGTTCTCCAGGCTGTAGGGCCCGGTGCCGATGCAGCGCATCAGGTCGGCGTCCAGGTATACCACGTCGGGATCGCTCTCCAGCAAGCCGATGATGGTCTCGCCCAGGCTGTCCTTGAAAGAACGGGGATCCATTTCCCCTTTGTAAACGATCTTGATCATGCCGTTTCCCCTCCCCTGAGTTCATCCAGCTGGGCGCGCAGGTCGGCCAGCCACTTGTCGCAGGTCTCGGGCTTCACATTCATGCTGTGGTTGTACACGGTGTTCTCCACGTCCGGCACGCCTGCGCCCTTGACGGTGTCCATCACGATGCAGTGGGGTTTGCCCTGTACGGACCCGCAACGCCGGATGGCGGCGCTCAGGGCCTCCACGTCGTTGCCGTTCACCGTCTGCGCATGGAAGCCAAAGGCCTTGAACTTCTCTTCGAAATCAAAGGGCTTCAGGATCTCTTCCAGGGTGCCGTCCAGCTGCTTTTTGTTCCAGTCCACGAACCAGATCATGTTGTCCAGTCCCCTGGAAGCTGCCAGCATGGCCGCCTCCCATGGCTGGCCCTCGTTCAACTCGCCGTCCCCCACCACCAGGAAGGTACGGCTGTCCCGGCCCTTCAGCCTGTCGCCCAAAGCCATGCCCACGGCCAGGGAAGTGCCCTGTCCCAAGGAACCAGTGGTCATGTCCACGCCAATGGTCTGCTTCCGGTCGCAATGGGAGGGGAAGCGGGTGCCGGGCTGATTCAGGGTTTTGATCTCGTCGTAGGGGAAGAAGCCTTTGACAGCCAGTACGGCGTACACCGCCGGCCCCGCATGGCCTTTGGAGCAAACCAGCTTGTCCCGCTCCGGCCAGCCGGGGTTCTTGGGGTCGTAGCGCATGACCTCTCCGTACAGCACCGCCATCAGATCGCACACGCTCAAAGAGCCGCCCACATGGCCAAAGCCCCGGGCTTTGAACTGCTCGATGGCTGCGATGCGCACTTCCAGCGCCAGCTCTTTCAGTTTCTTGACGTCGCTCATGGTATCTCTTCGCCTCCTTGGTTCTACGAAGGGAGCGGCCGCTTCCGCGGGAACGGCATGCTCCGAGTCTCTTCGTTCATTGTATCCTGCCCCTTGGACACTGTCAACAAATCCCCGTTAATTTTCTAAAATTGCCGGGCGGTTTGCAGGGACGTTCCCTGGCGGTCGCCTGCAAATGCGCCCCCCGAAGTCCTCGGGAGGCGCACGGCGATCTTTATTTCCGCCTCAGGAAGCTGGGCACGTCGGGAGAGAAGCCGCGCCGGGGCTGGTTGCGGTCGCTCTCGAAGGGGTCGTCCTGGTACACCCGTTCCGGGCGGGCAGGCTGTTCGGGCTCTTCCTCCTCGTATTGGGGCTGCCGGAAGGTGAAGCCCCCCTGATCGTCCAGGTAGCTCCTGCGGGGTTCCCGCCGCTCGCCGCCGAAGATGGGCGACACGTCGGCGGGGCTGTCGAAGCGGAAGGGCGCCGGTCGCCCGGCGTGCTCCTCCGCCGCCGCCGCTGCCTTCTCCTCCGCCTTGGGCTCCAGGGTCGCAAAGGGGGTTTTTTCGAAGCCGGTGGCGATGACGGTGATGCGCACCTCGTCTTCCATGCTCTCGTCGATGCCCGCACCGAAGATGATGTTGGCCTCGGGATCCGCGGACTGGGTGATCAACTGAGCCGCCTCGTTGATATCGACGATGGAGATGTCCTCGCCGCCGGTGATGTTGATGAGCACCGCCCGGGCGCCGTCGATCTTGGTCTCCAGCATGGGGCTGGAAATGGCCTGCTTGGCCGCATCCACCATGCGGTTCTCTCCCTTGCCGATGCCGATGCCCATGTGGGCCATGCCCCGGGACTCCATGATCGAGCGCACGTCGGCAAAGTCCAGGTTGATGAGGGAGGGCACGGCGATCAGGTCGGAAATGCCCTGGATGCCCTGGCGCAAGGTATCGTCCGCGATGCGGAAGGCGTCGTTCATGGTGGTGCCCTTGGTGACCACCTGCAGCAGCCTGTCGTTTGGCACCACGACCAGGGTATCCACGTTGATCTTCAGCTGCTCGATGCCGTACTCGGCATTGCGCATGCGCTGCCGCCCCTCGAACAGGAAGGGCTTGGACACCACGCCGATGGTGAGGATGCCCTGGGAACGGGCGATCTCGGCGATGACGGGGGCTGCCCCCGTTCCGGTCCCGCCGCCCATGCCGCAGGTCACGAACACCAGGTCGGCGCCCTTGATGGCCTGGGCAATCTCTTCCCGGCTTTCCTCTGCGGCCTGCTGGCCGATCTGTGGCTTGGCGCCGGCGCCAAGGCCTTTGGTGGCCTTTTCGCCGATCTGGATCCGGGTAGGCGCCTTGCTCATCGACAGCGCCTGCCGGTCCGTATTGACGGCGATGAAATCCACACCCTTCAGGTCGGCTTCCACCATGCGGTTGACCGCGTTGGTCCCCGCGCCGCCCACTCCGACGACCTTGATGGAAGCAAAATCCGTGGTCCCTACATCAAATTCAAGCACAAGGCATCCCCCTCGTATCGTATTCAGGTTCTCTTGAAGAGATTGCGCAGCCCGCCGGCCAGCCGGCCGGGCAGCGAATCCTCCTGGGCAGAACGCTGTTCAATGGAGTCAAATACCAAATCCACCAGGCCCAGGGCGCTGGCAAATACGGGGCTGTTCAGCTTGGCAGACTTCGCCATGGACACCTTTACCGGGCGGCCCAGCTTGGCCGCCAGGTATTCCCTGCCGCCCCGCATCAGGGCAAGTCCGCCGCCGGTGATGAACACCTGGCTGCGCTGGGTCAACAGCCCGTCGCACTCCTTCATGGCCCCGGCGATCATGTCGCACAGTTCGTCCACGCTTTCTTCCATGATGCGCTGCACGAACTCCCGGGGAAAAGTGAGGCGTTTCCCCGTACCTTCGTCTGTCACCTGGGAATCCCCCGGCTCGTCGAACTCGTCGGGCATGAAGATATATTCCCGCTTGATCTGCTCGGCTGCCTTCATGGGGATCTGCAGGTGGGTCGCCAGGTCTGCCGTGAAGTGCCCGCCTCCCATGGGCAGTACCCCGTGGTACACCATGGCGTCTCCCTCGAGCACGGAAAACTCGGTGTTCAGATAGCCGATGTCCACCAGGACCGCCACCCTGTCCCGTTCCTCCAGGCCCAGGAGCAGCATGCTCTCTCCCATGGAAGGGGACAGGAACCCCAGTACCCCCACCCCGAGGCCCAGCAAAAGCTTGCCCACCTCTTCGATGAAATACCGGTCGGCCAGGATAAAAGAGACCGAAGCGGACAGCTCTCTGCCCCTCAGCCCCACCGGGGACATGGTCTTCTTGCCGCCATCCACCTGGAACCAGGCCGGGCTCCTGTGGATGACCATGCCGCCCTGGGCGGGCAGGTTCAATTTGTCCGCCACCGCGTCCCCTACCCGGTTGAGATCCTCGTCGACGACCCGGCCATCCTGGCTCTCAAGTTCCACGGTGGCCGAGTCGTTCAGCAACCGGATGTGCTCACAGGGTACGCCGACATACAGCTCCCGGATCCGCGTTTTGCCTTCCAGTTCCGCTGCATTGATGGAATCCCGGATCTTCCCGGGGAGCTCTTCCGGGACGTTCCATTCGCCCCCCAAATAACCCGCATACGGCACGGTTCCTGCGCCTATGATATCGCACCGGCTAAAGCCGCCGCTTTCCGCCAAAACGGTTACGATCTTGGATGTCCCGAAATCTATGGCTGCGGCCGTGTTTTTCATGGTCATTCATCGCCTGCCTTGTCTGCCTGTTTCGTTTGTGAAAATTCCTCCACTATGAAGCCATTATACATGGTTCCCACAAAAAAGAAAAGGGGGTTGGCCCGCAAATAGCAAAATTCACGAACCAAAGGGCGTTTTTTTGACGAAAAAATCGCCCGTTCTGTTCCATCCCCCCTTATGGGGCATAAATGGCGCTCTTCCCGCTGCTCACGTCAAGGCTCCCCTTCAGGATCTCCTCCGCAGCCAGCTGCGCCAGCACGCTCTTCATCCACAGGACCTTGTCTCCCATCCCGCTCTGATCCCCCAACCGGACCAGCATGCCTCCCCTGGTGATCAGGTACAGATCGTCCCGGTCCGCCACGTTCAGTTCGTACAGCAGATCCATGGCTCCGTTTTGCTCCAGGGCATGGAGCACGCTTTGAACGGTCTCCACCTGGCCCGGCACGCCGGAGCGGATGATCTGCCCCACCGCATATCCCAGCACGTTCATGCCGGTCACCCGGGGCAAGCTGTCCGAAGGCACCTCTCCCAGTTTCTCCATCACCACGCAGGATTCGTCGATGAGGAAGAGGCTCCCCAGGTAGGAAATGCACGCGTAGGCCTTGCGCTCCCGGACGGTCAGTTCCACGGTATCGGGCCAGCACACCTCCACCTTTTCCAGGGCCAAATACCCGTCGTTCCGAAAGGATGCCCCCACCTTCTCCGGGTCCACGGAGAACATGCTCTGGCCGGACCACAGGCCCGAGCGATCGATGATCTCCCGGTCGCTCACGCTGTAGTCGCCGCTCACCTGGATGCGCCGCACCCGGAGCAGACGCTTGCCCAACAGCAACACGATCAATACCGCGATGCCGATCACAAGGAGGACGAGGACGTGGCTGCTCTTCTTTTTCTGTTGTCTGCGCGCCATCTTCTCCTCCTTGCCTCCCGTTGATCAGCGTCCCTAAGACAGTCCGTTCACGATGCGCCTGAACACCTCGCCCCGCTGTTCGTAGTCGCGGAACAAATCAAAACTGGCCCCCGCCGGGGACAAGAGCACGTTCCATCCCTCCCCTGCAAGGCTTCGGGCCATCAGGACAGCCCGTTCAAAGTCCATCCCCGCCCTGCTGTAGTGGGCAAACCCCACCTGGTCCAGGGCTCTTGCGATGTCCTCCGCGATCTCCCCCACCAGCACCACATGCCGGATGCTGCTCCCTTGGATCGCCCGGGCCAAAGGCACCAGGTCCTCGTTCTTGGTGCTCCCCCCCGCGATCAGCACGGTGGGCCTGGTCATGGACTCGATGGCCCTGCAGCTGGAATTCACATTGGTGGCTTTGGAGTCGTTGATGTACCACACCCCGTCCAGTTCCCGCACCGCTTCCAGCCTGTGCTCCACGCCCTTGAAGGTGCGCAGGGTATGCCGGATGACCGGGGCAGGCACGGCCCCCTCCATGGCCAGAGCGGTGGCAGCCAGGGCGTTCTCCAGGTTGTGGGGGCCTGGGAGACGCACATCCGCCGTATCGCAGATCACCCGTTCCTCCCCCTGGGACAGCCACAGGATGCACCCGTCCCGGGCAAAGGCGCCGCCGGGGGGCTGGCCTTCCCTTGCAAACCACGTCACCCGGCATGGAGCCCGGGTCGCGCTCTCCCGCAGCAGGGGATCGTCGTAGTTCAATACCAAAACGTCGTCCTCCCGCTGGTTCTCAAAGATGCGCTCCTTGAGGCTTTGGTACGCCGCCATGGTGCCATGACGGTTCAGGTGGTCGGGGACGATGTTTAAAATGGCGGACAGTTGGGGGCGGAATTCCCTGATGGTTTCCAGTTGGAAGGAAGACACCTCGCATACCGTCACGTCCTCCTCCCGGGTATCCAGGGCGATGGCCGAGTAGGGAAACCCGACGTTGCCCACCAGATAGCTCATCTTCCCTGCGTTTTTGAAGATTTCCGCCACGAGGGTGGAGGTGGTGGTCTTTCCGTTGGTCCCCGTAATGCCGATCAACCGGCCCCGTGCATTCCGGTAAGCCAGCTCCAACTCCCCGATCAGGGGAATGTTCCGGGCCTGGGCAGCCCCCACCACGGGGTTGTCCAGGGGTACGCCCGGGCTGAGCACCACCAGATCCACGTCATCCAGCAGCGTTTCTGGGGCCTCCCCCAGCCTGTACTCTACGCCGGGGATGTGGGAGAGGGGCTCCAGCACGTCCCCCAGTTCTTCCCGGGATTTCCGGTCGCTCAGCCGCACGATGGCGCCCTTCGCGGACAGCAGAAGCGCCGCAGCCATGCCGCTGCGGGCCATGCCCACCATGAGAGCCCTTTTGATCTGTGCCACCGAGCAACACCTCCCGTTCCCGCGCCGTATTTGAAAGTCCCTATCCCACGAAGCCCGCCAGCGCCACCAGGCACAGCAGCACCGTCCCGATGGTGTACATCGATACGATGCGGGGCTCCGGCATGCCGCCCAGTTCAAAGTGATGGTGCAGGGGCGACATCCGGAAGATCCGCTTCCCGTGGGTCGCCTTGTAATAGGTCGTCTGGATGATTACCGAAAGGGCGGAAACCACCATGGCCAGGGCGATGATGGGCAGCAACAGGGACAGCCTCGCCGCCATGCATACCCCCGCCAGGGCGCCCCCCAGGGTAAAGGAGCCCACGTCCCCCATGAAGACCCGGGCGGGATAGGCGTTCACACGCAGAAAACCCATGATGGACCCTGCCGCAGCGCCGCAAAACAGCATGACGCAGTGCAGGTTCCCGTCCTCAAAGGGGTCCGCGCCCGCCGTTACAATCAGGAGGATTGTCGCCAGGGTGGCGAAATCCACCAGGGATACGCTGGACAACAGCCCGTCCAGCCCGTCCAGCAGATTGGCGGAATTCACCGTCCCCACCAGGATGAACACCATGGCCGGGATATAGAACCATCCGAGATCCCACTCCCCCTGTGCAAAGGGCAGCCGCAGGGAAGAACCCACCCGGGGATCCAAAAAGGCCCATACGGCGGCGACGACGGCGATCGCCACCTGGGGCACGATCTTCTGGATCGGGGTCAGCCCCAGGCTCCTCTTCCGTTTCACTTTGATGAAGTCGTCCACAAAACCCACGGCGCCAAAACCCAGGGTGCACAGCAGCACCATGAAGATCCCACTGCCCATCCGGTATCCGAGGGAAAGAAGCAGGGGGACCACAACCATGGGGACGAGAAAGATGATGCCGCCCATGGTGGGGATGCCCTGTTTCTTCTTGTGGGATTCCGGTCCCAGGTCATAGATGGTCTGGCCGAATTTCATGCGTTTCAGCCACGGGATCACCACGGGCCCCAGGGCCATCGCCGTCAGGAATGCTATGATAACCGAAATGACCAAGCGTTGCATGGTGCGTATCCTCTTTTCACAGCCCGTTCTTTTCGCCGTTCATTTCCAGCAACAGTTCGTTCACCACCAGCTTTTCGTCGAAAGGATATTTTACGCCTTTGATCTCCTGGTAGGTCTCGTGACCCTTGCCCGCCAGCACCACCACGTCCCCCGGCTCGGCCATGGTCAGGGCGCGAAGGATCGCCTGGCGACGGTTTTCGATGACTTCGTAGCTGCCCTCCGTCTTTCGGATCCCCGCTTCGATCTCCCGCAGGATCTCAAAGGGATCCTCGCTGCGGGGATTGTCGCTGGTCAGGATGCAGTGATCCGCCAGGCGCCCCCCGATCTCCCCCATGAGGGGCCTTTTGTCGTGGTCCCGGTCGCCGCCGCAGCCAAACAGGGCGATCACCCGGCCCTTGCCGGTCTCCCGCAGGGTGTTCAGGATGTTCTCCAGGGCGTCGGGGGAATGGGCGTAGTCCAGGATGACCTGGTAAGGGGTTTCTGTCTCCAGCAATTCGATGCGCCCGGGCACCCCGCGAAGGCGCGCGATGCCCCGCTCGATGTGTTCCGGGGCGACCCCCAGCACATCGCACATGGCGGCGGCCATCATGGAATTGTACACGTTGAAAACCCCTGCCAGCTGCAGGTCGATGGACAGCTTGAAGCGCTTGGAGAAGGTCAGCTGATAGCTGCACCCCCGCTCGCGGATCTCGATATCGTTGGCGTGGATGTTCGAGGGGACCCGGATCCCGATATCGGTCTTGGGCACGGGCAATTCCCGGACTGCCGCCGCCACCCTGTCGTCGTCCGCGTTGTACACCAGATGGGCACACCTTTCGGGGGTAAAGAGGGCCAGCTTGGCCTTCATATAAGTCTCCATGTCGCCGAAGAAGTCCATGTGGTCCTGGGAAAAGTTGGTGAACCCCGCCACCTCAAAGCGCATGCCATCCACCCGGCGCATGGCGGTGGCGTGGGCGGACACCTCCATCACCACGTACTCGATCTGCGCATCCGCCATCTGGCGCAGCAGGAGCTGGAAGTCGATGGGATCCGGGGTGGTCAGGCGGGAGGGAAGTTCCTTGTTCCCGATCATGGAGCACACCGTGCCGATGAGGCCGGTCTTGTGCCCCGCCGCTTCCAGGATGGACTTGATCAGAAAACTGGCTGTCGTCTTTCCCTTGGTGCCCGTGATGCCGATCAGTTTCAGGGAAGATGCGGGATGTCCATAGAATTCGGCTGCGATGTATGCGAGGGCCATGCGCACGTCCGTCACGATGATCTGGGGCACGTCCAGGGGCAGTACCCGGTTGACCACCAGGGCTATCGCCCCCGCTTCCACCGCCTGGGGCGCGAAATCATGGGCGTCCATCATGGTCCCGGGAATGCAAAAAAACAAGGCGCCCGGTTCCACCAGGCGGGAATCCGCACACAAACTGGTCACCTGATTTCCTTCATAGCCGACGATGGTAACCGGTCCGGGCACCGCCTTGGCCAATTCGGCAATCTTCATATGTGTTCCCTCCAAATGCGTTTGCTTACTGGGCGGCGCTGCCGCTCAGGGCCACCACCCGTACCTGACCCTCCGCGGGGTAATCCATCCCCATGGCAAAGGCTTCCTCCCGGATGCGCTGCAAATCCTCCCGGGCGCTCAACCGCAGCTCCAGGTTGGTGCGATCGTTGTCCGCCTCCTTGATCAGGGCGTGCAACGTGTTGATATGCCGCGTCCGGCCGGCGATGGCGGCATAGCGGCTCACCTGCAAAAAGAGGCAAAGTGCAAGAAGGCCCAGGGTCGCGTACATCAATGCACGGCTGAGCATCTGCTCCTTCCGCCGCTTTTGCCTGCTGCGGGAAGGACGTATTTTTGTTTGAGGAGGCAGGGTTTGCGCCCTGCGTCCGGGCCTTTTTTGTCTTGGCGGCTGGTACTCCTGGCCAGGCAGCCCGTTATCCCACCACGTCTCACGCTCGGCGAGACCCGCCCGGTTCCCGGCTCGGTATGAACTCATCCTGATTCCCTCCTGCCTCGTGGTCACCCGCGGGGTCTATAGTACAGCTCGTTTACGTATTCCATCAGATCGGCGCTGTTCAGTTCCGCCGACTCGCTCTCCCGCACATACGCCGCCTCGTTCCAGATCTCCAGGCTTTGGCCCGCCCCTACAATCCGCACCTGCTTTTCAAGGGTCGCCTTGTTTCGAAGGGTGGGCGGCAAAAGCACCCGGCCTTGGGCGTCCAGCTCGCAATCCGGGAAGGAGTTCCCGTTGATCATGCGGACGTAGCGCATACCCCGGACGTCCGTGGGGGGGATGCGGCTCAATTCTTCCTCTATCTGATTCCAGCGCACCTCGGGGTAAAGCGCGATGGCTGTGAATTCGTTGTTCATGCCGATGGTGAAGCGCTCGCCCAGCGCTTCCCGGTAGGAGGATGGAATGGTTACGCGCCCTTTGGCGTCCATGGTGTGGGCCCAATTGCCGGAAAAAGTGATCCGCGCCACTCCGATTCCCCCTTTCTCTGGTGATTCTCCCACAGTATACCACATCCTCCCCCGTTTTGCCACCATTTGCCACAATTTTTCAAAAAAAAGTTTTTCGGCCCACTTTTGCGCCTTCCCCGGGGAAAAAGGGGCGCCCTGCAACATCCTTAACAAAGCTGTAGTACAATGCGAAGCACATCCATTGAATCGCGGGAGGGATATTTTATGAAGCGTTCCGAGATCAACAAGGCGCTGAAAGAGCTGGAAGCCGTGTGCGCCAAATACTGTTGCTACCTGCCCCCCTTCTGTCATTTCACCCCCGAGGAGTGGCAGGACAAGGGCCATGAGTGGGACGAAGTACGGGACTGCATGCTGGGCTGGGACATCACCGACTACGGCATGGGAGACTTTGCCAGGAAAGGCTTCTCCCTGATCACCCTGCGCAACGGCAACCGCCTGATGCCCGACAAGTACCCCAAGGTATACGCCGAGAAACTGCTTTTCCTCAAGGAAGGCCAGTACGCCCTGAATCACTTCCACTGGTTCAAAACCGAGGACATCATCAACCGGGGCGGAGGCAACATCCTGATCCGGGTGTACAACTCCCTGCCCAACGAAGAAGTGGACTACGAGAGCGACGTCGTCGTCCACCTGGACGGCCTTCGCACCACGGTCCCCGCCGGTACCCAGGTCCGGCTGAAGCCCGGCGAGAGCATCCATGTGCAGCAGTACATGTACCACGACTTCTCCGTGGAAGAGGGCACCGGAGACGTCCTTCTGGGGGAAGTCAGCCAGTGCAACGACGACAACACCGACAACCGCTTCAGCCCCCCTGCCGGCCGCTTCCCCGCCATCGAGGAGGACGAGCCCCCCTATCGCCTGCTGTGCAACGAATACCCCCCGGCCAAGTAAGGGGATCGTACGGCCCGTGTAAAAAAATCCGTGCTCCAATGGAATCTGCAGGATTTGCGGGCCGGGATGTGGAACGAATTGATGGACCCCAAAATCATATTGGTTGGAGGTACATGTATGAAAAAACTGTTTGCACTGCTTCTGGGTCTGTTGCTCCTGGTCCCCGCCTGCGCCTTTGCCGAGAATGGCCTGGTCGTCAGCGATCCCGTCGTGACCATGGCCGGGCAGGTCCTCGACCTGACGGGGCTAAGCTTCGCCGCCGGTTACGCCCAGGGGGAGGAATACACGGGCATCAGATTGGCTTTGGAAGCAAAGGGCGAGACGCTCGCCGAAGCGCTCCTGGGCCTCACCGAGGCCGGCCTGGTGGGCACCGTCGTGGGCATGAGCGACTACTATTCCGTGGATTATGAGACTTTGGGGGCCATGGCGGGCTTCGATGCGAGCCAGATGTTCCCCCAGGAAGGCCCCCCGGAAGGCGTCGACCTGTCCGAAGAGGCCATGATGGAGATCATGGGCATCTTCCAGGCCGGCATGACCGCGTCCGACGAGTCTACGAGCTTCCGGCTGACCGGAGACGATCTGGCCAAGATCCTGGACATCCTCCAGGCCGAGATGCCCGGCCAGGCAGAGGAGATGGAACAAGCTGCCCTGTTGACAAGCATGATCGACACCGTTGAGGGCCACGTCACCAACGCGGATCCCATGGAGGTCTATGCCGTCCTCACCCTGAAAAACGGCGCGGGCAGCTTCGGATTCAAGGGCACCATGAGCCAGGCCGATGCCCTCGCGTTGAACGGCTCCGTGTTCATGGACGCCGGAGGAGAACAACTCCCCCTCTTCGACCTGAATATGGCGTACAGCGAGGGCGCCAGCTTTTCCTTCGACTTGACCTCCACCGAGGCTTTCGAGAGTTTCGCCGGAGCCGACATGGCCCTGAACATCGCCTGGAGCGAAGAAGGCTTTACCCTGCACTTCGGCTCCGGAACTGAATCCTTCGATCTTTCCGTAAAACCCGGCGAAGATTCTGTGGCCATCGACCTTGGCGCCAATTTCGTGGGCCAGGCCTTTGCCCTCTCCTTCAAGGTAGCCCCTTGCGACATGGGCAGCGACTGGGTACCCGCCAATGTGGGGCAAACCATCGACATCCTGGGCATGGACGACGCGGCCAACGAGAAGGCCATGACCGAATTGAACAACATCTCCATGGGCGCCATGGGCAAACTCATGGCCGCCTTCCCCGACCTGATGGCCGTCATGGGCTGATCGCAGGGAAACGACTTTGGGGCTATAACAAAAGCCTGGATCCCAAAAGGACTCTTGCAGGCAATCGCCGCAAGAGTCCTTGTTTTTTTCTCTCTGCTTCACCATGCAAAGTCAAATGCCAATAAAAAAGGAGGGTTACCCCTGT
>JAAYOH010000019.1 GCA_012520375.1 Clostridiales bacterium | reverse complement strand
GCGCTGGCGGAGGCGATCCCGGCTTTCCTGGCCCAGGACGAGGTCGTGGCCCTTCGTAAGACCAAGTCCGGGGAGAGGCTCGTCAACATCCGCCCCATGGCCCGGTCCATCGACTGCACGCCGGTCCCCGGGGGCCTGCGCCTCACCCTGTGCCTGGATTTGACGGAAAAGGCCACCCTGAAGCCGGACCTGTTGCTGCAGGTGCTGGCGGAGCGGGCGGGGATCCCCCTGCCGGAGGCGCTGCGCATCCACCGGACCGGGCTCCTGGGCACGGACGCCGGAGGGGAACTGACGGATCTATTCACCATCAGACCGTAGAGAAAGCGAAAGGGAATGGAAAAAGAACTGCTGCTGGAGCGGTACGGGGGGCAGACCCGCCTGGCCGTGCTGGAGGACGGGGAGCTTCGGGAACTGTACCTGGAAAACGAGGAACGGGAAAAACTGGTGGGCAGCATTTACGTGGGCAGGGTGATGAACGTCCTGCCCGGGATGCAGGCCGCCTTTGTGGACATCGGGCTGGGGAAGAACGGCTTCCTCCACGCGGGCGACATCCTGGGGGGAAAGAGCCTGGGGGCCGACGCGGGCCGGCTGGAGGCCACCCTCAGGGAGCGCTCCATCCGGGACCTGCTGCGTCCGGGCCAGCAGATCCCGGTCCAGGTGACCAAGGAACCCGGGGGCGCCAAGGGGCCGCGGCTGTCGGGGAACGTCACCCTGCCCGGCCGCCTGGCGGTGCTGCTGCCCACGGTGGGCTATACCGGCGTATCCCGGAAGATCGAGTCGGAGGCGCAGCGCGCCCGCCTCGCCGGGCTGGCGGAGCAGATACGCCCCGAGGGCATGGGGCTCATCCTGCGCACCGCCGCGGAGCAGGCGGAAGACGAGGAGATCCGGCGGGACGTGGAGTACCTGCGGGGTCTGTGGGAAGACATCGCCCGGCGGGCAGCCTACACCGCCGCCCCTGCGCTGCTGCACCGGGACATGGGCCTGATCGACCGGGCCCTGCGGGATATGCTGCTGCCGGACGTTGCGGCCATGAAGGTGGAGGGGCGGGAGACGTACGAAGCCGTGCTGGAAGAGGCCGGGCCCCTGGCAGGCAAAGTGCGCCTGTACCAGGGGGAAATTCCCCTGTTTGACCTGTACCGGGTGGACAGCCGGCTGGAACACGCCCTGCGCCGCAAGGTGTGGCTGGACAGCGGCGGGTACCTGGTCATCGACCACACGGAAGCCCTCACGGTGATCGATGTAAACACCGGGAAGTACGTGGGGAAAAACTGCCTGAAGGACACCATCTTCGCCCTGAACTGCGAGGCGGCGGAGGAGATCGTGCGGCAGCTGCGGCTGCGGGATATCGGGGGCATCATCGTCATCGACTTCATCGACATGGAGGATCCGGAGCAGCGGGACGCGCTGGTGCAGAAATTGCGCGAGGAGCTGAAAAAGGACCGAACCCGCACCAATGTGGTGGGCCTCTCCGGGCTGGGACTGCTGGAGATGACCCGCAAGAAGGTGCACCAGCCCCTGCACACCCTGCTGAACGAGCCCTGTCCCCTGTGCCAGGGCAGCGGGACGGTCCGAAGCGCCCAGTCCATCGCCCAGGGCGCCTTGTACCGGCTCAGGGGCCTGGCCTTGGGGGAAGGGGCCTGGCTGATCAGCGCTCACCCCGAGGTGGCGGGGCAGCTGCTCTTGATGGGCGTCCCCGGAGGGATCAGGGCTTTCGTCCGGAGCAAGCCCGGGAACAAAAGGGAAGAGGTAGGGCTCGAGCCCGTGCTGGAGCACGAACTTCCCCCCAAGGCGCGGCTTCTGCCGCCCCAGTGAGGTGAGCATATGACGGGGATCTGCCGGGAAGGACCGGAAGCGCGGCGCGCCTGTATGGCCCGGGAAGGGCGGAAGCGCCTGTACTTTATCGTCGCCATGGGCTGCCAGATGAACGTGCGGGATTCCGAGACCCTGGCGGGCATGCTGGAGGAGATGGGCTTTTCCCGGGCGGGGACCCGGGAGGACGCGGACCTCATCCTGTACCTGACCTGCTGCGTGCGGGAAAACGCGGAAAACAAGGCCCTGGGCAACGTGATCTGGCTGAAAGAACTGAAAAAAATCAAACCGGATCTCGTCATCTGCGTGGGGGGCTGCATGATGCAGGTACAGGGGGTGGCGGAAAGCCTCATCGCCCGCTATCCCTTCATCGCCCTGATCTTCGGTACCCACAACCTGCATCGGTTCCCCGAACTCTTGTGCCGGGTGCTGGAAGAGAAACGGCCGGTGGCGGAGATCCTGGACGGGGACGGGGACATTGTCGAGGGGCTGCCGGTGAAGCGGGGCAGCGCCCACAGCGCCTTCGTGAACGTGATGTACGGCTGCGACAACTTCTGCTCCTACTGCATCGTGCCCTATGTGCGGGGCCGGGAGCGCTCCCGCAGCCCGGAGGAGATCCTCCGGGAGGTGCGGGGCCTGGTGGAGGGCGGGACACAGGAGGTCGTGCTGCTGGGGCAGAACGTGAACTCCTACGGCGGAGGCGGGAACGCCTTTGCGGCGCTGCTGCGCAGCGTCCACGAAACGGGCATCCGGCGCATCCGCTTCATGACTTCCCACCCCAAGGACCTGTCCGCGGAATTGATCGCCTGCTACGGCGACCTGCCCAACCTGGCGGGGCACCTGCACCTGCCGGTGCAGGCGGGCAGCGACCGGGTGCTGGCGGCCATGAACCGGCGCTATACCAGGGAGCACTACCTGAAACTGGTGGAGAAACTGCGGGGCGTGCGGCCCGACGTGGGGCTGACCACCGACATCATCGTGGGTTTTCCCGGGGAGACCCGGCAGGATTTCCGGGAGACCCTGTCCCTGGTGCGGGAGGTGGGCTACGACGCGGCCTTTACCTTTATCTATTCCCCCCGGGCGGGCACCGGGGCTTATGGGCTGCCGGACCCGGTATCCATGGAGGAAAAGACCGAGTGGATCGAGGAGCTCATCGCCCTGCAGCGGGAGATCACCGGCCGGGTGCTGAAGGCCCAGATCGGCTCCTGCCAGGAGGTACTGGCGGACGCCCCCTCCGCCCGGGACCCGGGCTGGCTGGGGGGAAAGACCGGCCGGGGCCTGATGGTGAACTTCCCAGGGGCCCCGGACATGATCGGGCGGTTCGTGCAGGTGGACATAGGCTCTGCGGGCAGGAACACCCTGCGGGGCAAAGTGAGAGAGGAAGGATGATCAAGGTGAATCAGGTATTTTTGAAGACCCGGGAGCTGGGGGACGCGCTGCTGGCCAGCGAGGAGTACAAGTGCATGAAACAGGCCGAGGAAAAGGCCATGGCCGACCTGGAGGCCGCCCTGACCATTGGCAGGTACATGGAGAAAAAGCAGGAACTGGAAGAGATCCTGATCACGGACCAGCCCGACACCATCGCCCTGAAACGACTGTCCGCGGAGCTGGACGAGGTACAGGAAAAGCTTCAGGCCATCGAATCCGTGCAGCAGATGACCGAGGCTCGGCAGGTGTTTTCCGGGCTCATCGACCAGGTCAACCAGCTGCTGCGCTTCATCGTAACCGGGGAACTGGGGGACGGCGAGGAGCCTGGCTGCGGCGGCTCCTGCTCCACCTGCGGCGGCTGCAGCTCGATGCTCAACTAAAAGGGGGTACCCATGGCACTTTCACCCATGATGCAGCAGTACATGTCCATCAAGGAACAAAACCCGGACTGCCTGTTGTTTTTCCGGCTGGGGGATTTTTACGAGATGTTCTTCGAGGACGCCCAGCTGGTCTCCCGGGAGCTGGAACTGGTGCTCACCGGCCGGGAATGCGGCCTGAGCGAGCGGGCGCCCATGTGCGGCGTGCCCTTCCATTCGGCGGATACCTATGTGAGCCGCCTGGTGGAAAAGGGCTACAAGGTGGCCATCTGCGAGCAGACGAGCGATCCCGCCCTGAGCAAGGGCCTGGTGGATCGGGAGGTCATCCGCATCGTGACCCCGGGAACCATCATGGAGGGCAGCACGGTCAACGACCGGGAAGCCAATTACATCCTGTCCCTGTACCTTGCGGGGGATCAGGCGGGGATCGCCTTCTGCGATGTGGGCACGGGGGAATTCAAGGTCTATCCCCTGAAAGGAGTCCGCCAGCGGCTGGGGGACGAACTGGCCCGGATCGCCCCCAAGGAACTGCTGGTGAACGATCTGGAGCAGTTGGGGGCTACGGCCTGCCGGGTGGAGGTGATGACTACCCTGGGCCGGGCGGCCTGGTACGGGTACCGGGAGGCGCTGGAGGCGATCAAGGGGCATTTCGGGGCGAAGGACGCCGGGGCCCTGGGCCTGAAAAACCAGCGGCTGTGTGTCCAGGCAGCGGGGGCGCTCCTTTCTTACCTGCAGGAGACCCAGAAAAACGCCCTGTCCCACATCATGCATCTGGAGCGCTTCGAGCCCCGGCGCTACATGGCCATCGACCGCACCGCGGCGTACAACCTGGAGCTCACCGCGGCGGGCCGGTCCCGCAGCCGGAAGGGCTCCCTGCTGGGCATCCTGGACAAGACCATGACCGCCATGGGCAGCCGGATGCTGCGCAGCTGGATCGAGCAGCCCCTGCAGGACCCGGCGGAGATCGAACAGCGGCTGGACGGGGTGGAACAGCTCTGCGCCAAACCCATGGAGGCGGACGCCCTGCGGGAGAAGCTCCGGGAGGTATACGACGTGGAGCGGCTGCTGTCCCGCATCGCCTACGAGACGGTGCACGCCCGGGACTGCCTGTCCCTGAAACGCTCCCTGGAGGCGGTGCCCCACATCAAGGCGGCGCTCCGGGAGATGAGCGCGGGGGCCCTGGTCGGCGCGGACGCCCTGCTGGACCCCATCGGAGAGCTGGTGGACCTGCTGGAGCGGGCCATTTCCCCCGACGCCCCCCTGTCGGTGCGGGAAGGCGCCATCATCCGGGAAGGCTACAACGACGAGCTGGATACGCTGCGTCTGGCCGCCCGGGACGGGAAGAACTGGATCGCGGAATTGGAGCAGCGGGAGCGGGAGAAGACCGGCATCAAAAACCTGAAGGTGGGTTTCAACCGGGTCTTCGGCTACTACATCGAGGTGACCAAGTCCTATTACGACCTCGTGCCGGAGGACTACACCCGGAAGCAGACCCTGTCCAACTGTGAGCGTTTCATCACCGAGGAACTCAAGGAGATCGAGCGGATCGTGCTGGGCTCGGACGAACAGGCCATCCGCCTGGAATACGAACTGTTCGTGGACGTCCGAAGGGTCTTGAAGGAGATGCTGCCCCGGCTGCAGGGAACGGCGCAGGGGCTCAAGACCCTGGACGCCCTGCTGTCCCTGGCGCTGGCGGCCCAGGAGAACCAGTATGTGCGGCCCGCCCTCAACCAGGAGGGCGCCATCGACATACGGGAGGGCCGGCATCCCGTGGTGGAGCAGGCCATGGGGCGGGACAAATTCGTGCCCAACGACACCCACATCTCTTCGGACAGCCGCCTGATGATCATCACCGGGCCCAACATGGCGGGGAAGAGCACCTATATGCGCCAGGTGGCCCTCATCGTGCTCATGGCCCATATCGGCTCCTTTGTGCCCGCCCAGTCCGCCAACATCCCCGTCACGGACCGGATCTTTACCCGGATCGGCGCCTCCGACGACCTGTACGGCGGCCAGTCCACCTTCATGGTGGAGATGAGCGAGGTGGCGACCATCCTGAAGTACGCCACCCCCCGGAGCCTGGTGGTGCTGGACGAGGTGGGCCGGGGGACCAGCACCTTCGACGGCCTGTCCATCGCCTGGGCGGTGGTGGAGCACCTGGCGGACAAGACCCGGGCCCGCACCCTCTTCGCCACCCACTACCACGAACTGTCCGAACTGGAGGGGCAATTGGAAGGGGTCAAGAATTACCGGATCACCGCCAAGGAGCAAGGGGAGGACGTGATCTTCCTGCGGCGCATCGTGCCCGGGGGCGCGGACCGCAGCTATGGGGTGGCGGTGGCGAAGCCGGCGGGGCTGCCGGCGGGGGTGTTGTCCAGGGCCCGCCAGATCATGGCGCGGCTGGAGGTGACGGGGGAGCTGCACGGCTCCATCGGGCAGAACATCCTGGACACGAGCAAAAACGCGGGGAACAAGCAGGTGGGCATGCTGGATTACCGCCCCATGGAGCTGGTGGAGGAGATCCGGGAGGTGGACGTGATGGCCCTGACCCCCATCGAAGCCCTGAACCTGCTGTACAATCTGTGCGAAAAAGCGAGAAGGATCTGATATGGCAATACGCATATTGAGCGCCGAGACCGCCAGCCGCATCGCGGCGGGCGAGGTGGTGGAGCGTCCCGCTTCCATCGTGAAGGAATTGTTCGAGAATGCCCTGGACGCCGGGGCCCGGGCCATCGCGGTGGAAATCAAAAACGGGGGCATAGAGTACATACGGGTCACGGACAACGGCTGCGGCATCCCCCCGGAGGAGGTGTTGCTGGCCTTTCAGAACCATGCCACCAGCAAGCTGCAGAGCCCGGAGGAGCTGAACGACATCCGCACCATGGGGTTTCGCGGGGAGGCGCTGCCCTCGGTGGCGGCGGTGGCCCGGGTGGAATGCCGGACCCGGGAAAAGGGTGCGGCCAGCGGCATGTCCCTCGTCATCGAGGGGGGCGCCCTGGTCAGCCGGAAGGAGACGGGCTGCCCGGAGGGCACCACCATCATCGTGAGGGACCTGTTTTTCAATACCCCGGCGCGCAGGACCTTTCTGAAAAGGCCGGCCTACGAGGCGGCGGTGGTGACCGAGACCCTGGAAAAGCTGCTGCTGGCCAACCCCTGGGTGGCGGTGAAATTGATCAGCAACGGCCGCACCGTGTACCACAGCTACGGGGACGGGAACCTGCGCCATGCCGCCATGGCGGTGTACGGCCGGGAGCGGGCGGGCGCCCTGATGGCAGTGGAGGAACGGGAAGGGGCCCTGTCCCTGGAAGGGCTCATCGGGGTGGGGGACTGCGCCCGGCCCACCCGCTCCGGGCAGTCCGTCTTCGTCAACGGGCGGGTGGTGCGCTGCCCCCTGGTGGTGCAGGCCCTGGAGCAGGCGGCCAAGGGGCGGGTGACCGTGGGCATGCATCCCATGTGCATCCTGCATATGCGGATCTCCCCGGCGCTGGTGGACGTGAACGTGCACCCCAGCAAACTGGAGCTGCGGTTCCGGGAGGAGGGGGACATCCGCATTGCCCTGGACGCCATGTTCACCCGGGCCTTTGAGGGGGAGAGGATGCTGGACCTGGCTGCGGACCCTGTGCCGGCCCTGGGCAAAGTGACCGTGGTGCTGGAACAGCCCAAAGGGGCCGCCGGTCCGGAGGCAGAGGGGGAGAAACAGAGCGAAGCCCGGGAGGCTTCGGGAGAGCAGCTTTTGATCGAGATCCCGGAGCGGTCCCGGGGAGCGGCGCTGCGGGAAAGCGCCCGCACTGCCGTGCCCCTGATCCAACGGCCCGGGGAGCCCCCGCATCCCCAAGAGGCTGAAGCGCCCCGCAGGCCCAAGCCCCAGGGATTCGGGGAGGGGCGGGAGACGGCGGGGCAGCGGCCCGTTTCATCCGTCCCGGCGGGGCAGGCCGGGCCCGGCCCGGCCGAAGCCCGGGAAGAAGAAAAGACCCCGGTCTTTTATCGGGTGCTGGGGGTGGCTTTTCACACCTATATCCTCATCGAGACCGAGGACGCCCTGCTGATGATCGACCAGCACGCCGCCCACGAGCGCATTTTGTACGAAGGCTATGCCAGGCAATTGGAGACCGGCAGCGCTTCCCAGCCCCTGCTCACGCCCCTCGTCGTCGAAGCCTCCCCCAGGGAGATCGAAAGGGCCCTGGAGGCCAAAGACCTGCTGAAGGGGGCGGGATTTGACGTGGAGGCCTTTGGGACGAGCGCCCTGGTGGTGCGGGCGGTGCCCTACATCCTGGGCAAGGCGGACGTCACGCCCCTGTTTGCCAAAATGCTGGACCGGTTGGACCAGCTACGCTACGCCACAAGGGAAAAGCGGCTGGCGGAGCTCATCCAAACGGCCTGCAGGCATGCGGTAAAGGGCGGGGATCCCTTGCATGAAAGCGAGATCGAAGCCCTGATCCGGGAGATGCAGGCGACGAAGGCGCCCCCCACCTGCCCCCACGGCAGGCCCGTCGTGCGCCGGTTTTCCAGGGGCGAACTGGAACGGCTGTTCAAAAGGCAGCAGTAGGAGGAGGACGAGGTGCCTGAACTCATTGTGATCGCCGGAGCCACCGCCTCGGGGAAGAGCGCCTGCGCGGTGGCCCTGGCGAGGGCGCTGCAGGGCGAAGTGGTGTCCTGCGACTCCATGCAGATCTACCGGGGCATGGACATCGGCACCGCCACCCCCGGGGAGGAAGAGATGCAGGGCGTCCCCCACCATTTGCTGTCGGTGCTGGAGCCCGGGGCCCCCTGCTCCGCATCCATTTACCGGGACATGGCCCTGCCGGTGCTCCGGGACATCGAGGCCCGGGGCAGGACCCCCATCCTGTGCGGGGGCACGGGGCTGTACATCGACGCATTGACCAGGCCCATGGGTTTTGCGGCACAGGGCGACGGGGCGCTTCGGGAAAAACTTCGGCGCATGGAGCCGGGGGCGCTGCACAGGAGGCTCACCGAGGTGGACCCGGAGAGCGGGGCGCGGCTGCACCCCAATGACGTACGGCGGGTGATCCGGGCCCTGGAGGTGTACGAGCTGACGGGGAAGCCCCTGAGCCTGCACAGGGAAGAGGACGCCCGGCGCCCCGGAGATTACGAGGGGGTGCTGTTCGCCCTGGACCATCCGCGGGAAGCGCTGTACGAAAGGATCAACCGGCGGGTGGATGAAATGCTCAAGGCGGGGCTGGAACAGGAGGTGCGCGGCCTCATGGCCGAGGGCCTCGCCCGGGGCTGCACCGCCCTGCAGGCCATCGGATACAAAGAGATGGCCCTATACATCGAAGGCGCCTCGACCCTGGAGGAAGCCAGGGAGGCCATCGCCCAGGCGACCCGCCGCTACGCCAAGCGCCAGCTGACCTGGCTTCGGAGGGACGAGCGGGTGTACCATTTGGACGCCCCGGGGAAAAGCGCCGAAGGGCTGGCCAAAGAGATCCTCCAAATTCTCGGGGGACGGAGGGAAAAGAGGGACCATGCAAAAGAACAATGAACGGGCTGCGGCCTACATGGCGGCCTGCGACAGGGAGTGCCGCCGGATCTACGAGGCGCTGGAGGCGACGGAGCGGGCCAATACCGCCCGGGTGCTCGCCGCTTTCCGGAAGCACCGGATTGGGCAGCGGCACTTTGCCCCCTCCACGGGCTACGGCTACGACGACGTGGGCAGGGATACCCTGGGAGAGATCTTTGCCGAGCTGATGGGCGCAGAATGCGCCCTGGTGCGGCCCCAGATCGCTTCGGGCACCCATGCCCTGGCCCTGGCCCTGCAGGGCGTGCTGCGTCCCGGGGACGTGCTGGTGTCCGCTGCGGGGACGCCCTACGACACCATGCAGCAGGTTATCGGGACCACGGGGACCGCGGGGCAGGGCAGCCTGAAGGAGTATGGCATCGGCTACCGGGAGGTGGCGCTTGCCCCCGGAGGGGAGCCGGACCTGGAGGGGCTTCAAAACGCCCTGGACGGGCAGGTGCGCATGGTGCTGCTGCAGCGCTCCCGGGGCTATGCCTGGCGACCCTCCCTGTCCCTCCCGCAAATCCGCCGGGCAGCGGAGCTGGTGCGCAAAACCTGCCCCCGGGCCATCGTGATGGTGGACAACTGCTACGGGGAGTTTACCGATACCCTGGAGCCCGGGCACGTGGGATGCGACCTGATGGCGGGTTCCCTGATCAAGAACCCGGGGGGCGGCATCGCCCCGGGGGGCGGCTATGTGGCGGGGTCCCGGGAGGCGGTGGAGCTGGTGTCCTACCGGCTCACGTGCCCGGGGGTCGGCGCGGAAGTAGGCAGCTGGGAAGCGGGGTACAGGCCCTTCTACCAGGGCCTGTTCCTGGCGCCCCACGTGACGGCACAGGCGCTGAAGGTTTCGGTGCTGGCGGCCCGGGTCTTCGCGGGGCTTGGCTATGGGGTAAGCCCGGCCTTTGACGCCCCCAGGGGGGACATCATCCAGGCGATCCGCTTCGGCGACCCGGACAGCTTGATCGCCTTTGTCCGCTCCATCCAGGCCTGTTCCCCCGTGGACAGCGAGGCGGTGCCGGAGCCCTGCGCCATGCCGGGCTATGAGGACCCGGTGATCATGGCGGCGGGGGCCTTCGTGGCCGGGTCCTCCATCGAGCTGTCCGCCGACGCACCCATCCGCCCGCCCTATACCGCCTATCTCCAGGGAGGGCTGACCTACGCCCATGGATACCTGGCGCTGCAGGAGGCGGTGGAGCGGTTGATGGACCGGGGCGCCACCCTGGCCGGGGAGGGGGGAAGGTGATGAAAGAGGGTTACTGCGTGCTGGAGGAAGGCGTGCTCTGTACCCATTGCGGGGAGTGTACGCGCTGCGACCTGGACCCGAACAAAGAATGCGACAACTGCATGCGCTGCGTGAAGTCCAGGGCGGATTACCTGGCGGTGGAAGTGGATGAGATCATCGAAGAAGAGGATTGACAGGATCAGCGCCATCCTGTATAATGGAACAGACCAAAGTCTTTGGAGTGAGATGAATGCGCAAGGGCGAGAGACGAAAGCAGGAAATATTGGATACGGCGCAGCGCCTGTTTTTTGACAGGGGATACGAGAACACCGCCATCCAGGACATCCTGGACGAGATGGGACTGTCCAAGGGCGGCTTTTACCATCACTTCGGTTCCAAGTTGGAACTGCTGGAGAGCATATGCAAAAGGCGGGCGGAAGAAGTCTGCGCCCGGGGCATACGGGCGGCGCAGGAGGCCGGGGATCATCCCGTGGCAAAGCTGAACGCCCTGTTCCGGGAGGGCGGCTTTTTCGGGGAGGAGGCCCTCCGCTATGTTTCCCTGATCCTGTCCACGGCCTACGGGGGAGAGCTGAGCCAGCTGCGGGACTGCAACCGGGCCGTCACCCTGACGACCTTTGAGCCGCTGCTGCAGGAGATCCTGCTGGATGGCATGGAGCGGGAGGTCTTCTATGTGCGCCGTCCCGAGAACCTGGCCCGGCTGATCATCCTGCTGGCGCTGGACGTGACGGATGAGCTGGGCTTTATGATCGCCGGATGGAAAAAACACAGGAATCCGCTGCCCCGCATGATCGACCTCCTGGCTACCTACCGGGAAGCGGTGGAGAAGATGCTCAACGCGCCCTACGGCTCCATCGACCTGGTGGACATGCGGCGGGTGGCGGAGATGCTGCAGGCCCTGGGGCTATTGGCCGGGGCCATGACCCCTGACAGATAATACGGCGGAGGAAATTCGACATGGGAACCGGATTCATTTGGAGCGAGCATCTGCGGGACATCGTGGTCACCGGGCTCTTGTCCATGGTGCCCACCTTTGAGGGCCGCTACGCCCTGACCATCGGGATGGGCCTGGGCATGCCCTTGCTCTTCACCTATCTCTTGGCCGTCGTGTGTTCCACCGTGCCCATGCCCTTTATCTTCTGGCTGATGAAGCCCATCCTGAAGTGGCTGTACAGCCTGCCCATCGGCTTTGTGCGGAAATTCGCCGCCTGGGTGGAGCGGCGCTCCCAGCGCATGGGGGAAAAGGTAGACGCCAAGGGCCTCCTGGGGCTGTACCTCTTCGTGGCGGTGCCACTGCCCGGCACCGGGGTATGGACGGGCTCCGCCGTCGCCACCGTGCTGAACATGAAAAAGAGCCACGCCATGATCGCCATCGTGCTGGGCAACATGACGGCCTGCCTGATCATGACCCTGGTGATGACGGGGGTTTTGCATTTCTTTTAAGGCTTGCCCGCTGTTTTTTGCCTGATATCGACGGGAGCGGCGGTTTTTTGAAGGGCGGCAGGAGCGGCAATTCCTGCCCGGCTGTCCAATCAGGGAAAAGGAGAGGATCTATATGTGCCGGGGAAAAGCAATCCGGGGGATGACGGCCTTGTTGCTGCTGTGTTTCCTCTTCTTTGTGTCCGCAGGGGCGGAGGCCGTGCCGGCGAACAGGCTTTCCGGCCTTGTGATCGGGGTGGACGCGGGGCATCAGGCCAGGGGCAATTTCAAAAAGGAACCGGTAGCCCCGGGCAGCAAAAAGAAAAAGGCCAAAGTGTCCAGCGGGACGAGGGGCAGAGTGACCGGGATCCCCGAACACGCGGTAAACCTGCAGGTGGCCCTGAAGCTGCGGGACGCCCTGGCGGCCGAGGGCGCCCGGGTGGTCATGGTGCGGGAAGTGGCGGCGGTGAACATCTCCAACATCGAGCGGGCCACCATGATGAACGACGCGGGGGCGGACCTGGTGCTGCGCATCCACTGCAACGGCGTGAGGTCGCCCAACCCCAGGGGCATGTCCATGCATGTGCGGAAGACCGGGCCCAAAGCCGCGGAGAGCCGCGCGGCGGCCGGATGCCTGCTGAAGGGGATGCGGGAGGCGACGGGGGCCGTGAGCCGGGGCGTGAAACGCTCCAACGGCTACACCGGGCTGAACTGGAGCGAGGTGCCCTGCGTGCTGGTCGAGATGGGTTTCCTCACCAACCCGGCGGAGGAGCAACTTTTGATCAGCGGCGAATACCAGGACAAATTGACAGAAGGGATGGTAGAGGGGATCGTGGCGTTTTTTGCGATGCCAGGTCCCTGACGGGCGCCCGGTTTTCACGGCGCGGCCTCGCCCTGAGGATTTCCCTGTCCACGCTGAAAACTGCAAGGCGATCAGGAACTGCTGCCCGGGGACGCCGGGCACCAGCGTTTTTGGGGAAAATCGGACGTCAGGAACAAAAACGAAGGCTTGGCTGTCCAATCCGGGAAGGGAGTGAACGCATATGCGATATGGAAAGGGGATCCGGGGGATGACGGCAGTGCTGCTGCTGTGTGTCCTTTTCTTTGTGCCTGTGGGGGCGGAACCCGTGCCGGGAAGGGATTTTGGGCCCGAGGTTCCCGGGATCCCGGAACAGACCGAAGGGGAATATGCCTTGGATGAGCTTCCGGAAGCGCCGGATCAGGATGCGGAAGAAGCCGAAGCAGAGGCGGCGGAAGAAGCGGTAGGCGAAGCCACAGCGGGCAGGCTTTCCGGCCTGATCATCGGGATCGACCCGGGGCACCAGGCGGAGGGCAACTATGACAAGGAGCCGGTGGCGCCGGGCAGCAAAAAGACAAAGGCCAAGGTATCCAGCGGCACGAAGGGGAGGAAGACCCAGATCCCCGAGCACGAGGTCAACCTGCAGGTATCCCTGAAGCTGCGGGACGCCCTGGCGGCCGAGGGTGCCCGGGTGATCATGGTGCGGGAAGTGGCGGAAGTGGACATCTCCAACATCGAGCGGGCCACCATGATGAACGACGCGGGGGCGGACCTGGTGCTGCGCATCCACTGCAACGGCGCAAACTCGCCCAAACCCAAGGGCATGTCCGTGTATGTGCGAAAGACGGGGACAAAAGCCGCGGAAAGCCGGGAGGCGGCCCGATGCGTGCTGGAGGGGATGTTGGAGACGACGGGGGCCCAGGACCGGGGCGTGGTGCGCTCCAACGACTACTCCGGGCTGAACTGGAGCGAGGTGCCCAGCATGCTGATCGAGATGGGTTTTCTCACCAACCCGGAGGAGGA
Organism: Clostridiales bacterium; assembly: GCA_012520375.1. GTDB lineage: Bacteria > Bacillota > Clostridia > Christensenellales > Aristaeellaceae > Excrementavichristensenella. The sequence continues at coordinate 7,232 of JAAYOH010000019.1, read as the reverse complement.
GCAGCTTTTGATCAGCGGCGAATACCAGGACAAGCTGGTGGAGGGTATGGTGGAAGGCGTCGCAGCGTTTTTTGAGATCCGGAATTCCTGACAGGCGCCGGAATTCCTGGCTGTTGCCTTGCCCGGGGATTTCTCCCGTCCATTCCGGAAATCGCATGATAAAAAGAACTGCCCGAGAACCCTCGAGCAGAAGCGTTTCGTTTTATGACAGTCGGCTGTGTGAATCAGCTGAAACAGTCTTCCGGCACGGTTGCGCTGAAGACGCGGGAGTAGTATCTGATCTTGTTCAGCACCCGCTGCCGCTCTTCCCCGGCGAGGATTACGGGGCGGGCGTCGTTGACGTTACCTACCGCCGTGCGGTCGGTGCTCATGCTCACCGGGATGAGGGAGATGCCGCCGCTCTCTACCAGACCGGTGGGCGCGTCCATCTTGAAGGTCTGCTGGAACAGGAAGGTATCCATGTCTTCGGGAGTGACCAGGGCGCTGGACAGGGTGCCAAGGCCGTAGACAATGTATTTACCCCGGTACTTTTCAATGCCGCTGACCACGTGGCTGTGGTGCCCAAGGACCAAGTCGGCCCCTGCGTTGACGGCGGCCCGGCCTATGCGGCGCTGGGAGGCGTTGGCGGGGTAGACGAATTCTCTGCCCCAGTGGATGCTGGCCACGATGACGTGGCACCGCTGGCTCTTTAACATCTTGATGGCCCTGAGCAGGGTGGCGGTTGAGGTAGTGCTGGTTTGGTTGGTGGCGCAGAAGCCCACCTTGATGCCGTTGACATTTTTTGTTGCGGTGACGGCCCCGGACACGTAGGCCATATTGGTATTGGCCCCCCCCACCGCGGCGCGGGTATCCCGTATGCCCCGGGCCATGAAATCGGTGGTGTGGTTGTTGGCATGGGTGACCACGTCCACCCCCGCTTTGGTGAGCACATCCACATAGGACGGTTTGGCTTTCAAGGTGTAGGCTTTGCTGGCGCCCAGGGTGGCATTGGTCAGGCAGCTTTCCAGGTTGACCACGGTGATCTCATCCGAGCCCTGGAACTTTTCGGATACCCCGTCCAGGAAATTGCCGTCGTACTCGCGGTAGAGGTCTTCATAGTGGTCTAAGGAAGCGCTGCCGGACCTCCGGGGATCGCCTCCAATGGTGACGTCTCCAGTTGCGGTGATGGTGACGGCGACTTGATGGGGGGAGCGCACGTACAGGGTGAACGCGGCGCTTCTCCCCCCGGCCCTGGCGGTGATCCGGGTTTTGCCGGTGGCGCGGGCCGTCAGGATGCCGTCCTCGGTAACGCTGGCGATGTCAGGATCGCCGACGGTCCACGTCACGATTTTGTTGGTGGCGTTAGAGGGCTTGATGAGGGGGCTTACGTCCCGGGTGCCCCCCACGGTCAAGCGAAGCCGACTGCCGAATTCAAAGGACAGGCCCTGCACCGCCACGTGCTTCACGGTGACGACGCAGCGGGCGCTGCGCCCGTTGCCGGTGGTGGCAGTGATGATGGCCCTGCCCGGCTTGCCAAAGGCTTTTACCTGTCCCTCCGGGCCGCCGTCGTCGGTGACATCAGCGATGGCGGGATTGCTGCTTTCCCAGGTGACGACCTTATCCTCAGCCACTGTGTTGATGGGGGCGATGGCGGCCCGGAGCAGACCTTCTTCGTAGTAGCTCATGATCCATTTGCTGCGGTTCAGGGCAATCCGCCTGGCGCGGACGGAGTCCACCACCCGTACGGTGCAGTAGGCGACCTTGCCGTTGGAAGTACGTGCCCGGACCCGGGTGGTACCCAGGGCCTCTCCTTTGATGCGCACGGTACTGTGATCTACATTGGAGATGGAGGCTATACCCTGGTTGCCGCTTATGAAGGCAATGCTGCCCTGGGCGTAGGCGGGGAGCAGGTTGGCGGACAGGTCGAAGGTGTCGCCTTGGCTAATGGCGATGGCGGTGGCATTCAGCCGAACGCCTTTGGGGGGTTGAACCCTGACCCGGACGGCGCAGGTCGCGCTTTTGCTTTCTAGGGTAGCCGTGATCGTTACGGCGCCCTCCTTCACTCCGGTGACAACTCCGCCTGCGACGGTGGCGACGGTGGGGTCGGAGGAAGACCACTGGACATTCTCCGTTTCGTGTGCCCGGGAGGCGGGAAGAACTCTGGATACGAGGGTAATGCTACGGCCCACGTATACCCCGGCAGACGCCCGATTGATCGACACCTGGGCGACGGGGTAGACATACTTGGACACCACTTGGGCGCAGGTACCGACGGCAGTCAGCAGCAACAAAAGCAAAATAAGCGCGGCAGGCAGGATGCGCTTCATGAAAATAACCCTCCGAATCATCATAAAAAACCAGATAAATAATACCAGCAAACAGGAGAATTGTCAAGTCTTTCCCACAATACCACCTTTTCGACGGGCAAAAAATAGTGTATAATGGGGAAGAAAAGGGGGCGCTGGCAAACGTTGGAGATTGTAGGTATTTTGGGCGGCACGTTCGACCCGATCCATATGGGCCATATCGCCATGGCGGAAGCCGTGCAGCGGGAACTGGGGATCCGGCACATCCTGCTGGTTCCCGACGGGGATCCCCCCCACAAGGGGGCCATGGCGACGGCCAAGGACAGGCTGCACATGGCGCGGCTGGCTGTGGAGAACCGCCCGGGGCTGGAGGTAAGCGACATAGAGACCCGGCGGCCGGGTACCACCTACACGGTGGATACCCTGAAACGGCTGGTGGACAAGTATCCGGGGGAATACATATATATCGTGGGTTCGGACACCCTGCTGGTCATCGAGAGCTGGCGCCGTTTTGACGAAGTGGCCAGACTCTTGAAGGGCCTGGTGGTGGTGCCGCGGCCGGGGGACGAACGGGAGGAGATCCTGGCTTTTGCGGAGACCCTTACCGGGCGCTACGGCCTCCGGGTCCACGTGTTGAATGCCCAGGTGTCGCCCCTGTCCTCTACCATGATCCGAAGGCTGGCCGCCCGCAGCAAGAGCCTGAAAGGGCTGGTGCCGCCGGGCGTGGAGAAATACATCCGGAGCCACCGCCTGTATCGGGACCCGATGATCGAGGAACTGCGGGAGACCATGACCCTGGCCCGCTTCCGGCACACCCTGGGGGTGGAGGAGACCGCGGTGAAGCTGGCGGAAATCCACGGAGCGGACAGGGAACAGGCCCGGCTGGCCGCCCTGCTCCACGACTGCGCCAAGCACCTGGAGGTGAAGGAAATGGTGCGGCTGGTGGACAAGGCGGGCATCGAGACCGCTCCGGGGGAAAAGGAGAGCCGCGCCCTGCTCCACGCCGCGGCGGGGGTGGTGCTGGCCAGGAAGCGTTTTGGGGTGGAGGACCCCGAGGTGTTGTCTGCCATCCGCTGGCACACCACGGGCAAAAAGGACATGAGCCTGCTGGACCGCATCATCTATTTGGCGGACATGATCGAGCCGGGCCGACGCCCCTTTCCGGGGATGGAGGAGATCCGCAGCGCTGCCTATATCGACCTGGACCGGGCCATGCGCATCGCGGCGGGGCGCACCGTGCGCTATGTGCGGTCCCGGGGGATGCCCCTGAACGAACGGACGCTGGAATTGCTGAAAAGCCTTGAAAATGACGGGATAAAGGAGAATGAGGCATGAATTCAAAGGAACTGGCCACCAAGATCGCAAAACTGCTGGACGCCAAGCAGGGCATCGACGTCATGATGCTGGAAGTGACCCACCTGACCTCCATCACGGATTACTTCGTCATCGCCAGCGGCCGCAGCACCATGCAGGTTCGGGCCCTGGCGGAGCACCTGGAGGAAAAGCTGGAGGAGGAAAGCATCCCGGCCCGGCGCAAAGAGGGGTATCAGGATGCCCGCTGGATCGTGCAGGACTACGGCATCGTGATCGTACACATCTTCCACGAGGAGGAGCGGGCCTTCTACAGCATCGAGCGCCTGTGGATGGACGGGGGCAACCTGACGCCCTTCCTGCGTCCGGAGGAGGAAGCATGACTGGGAAACGGGTAGAACTGCGTTTGCCCGCCACGCGGGATATGATGCTTGTGGTGCGCCTGACCACCGCCGGGATCCTGGCCCGTTCGGGGCTGACGGTGGAGGCGGTGGAGGACGCCAAGATGGCGGTGGAAGAGGCCTGCGGCAGCCTGATCAGGGCTTCCCGGTGCGCCGCCCTGTACCTGTGCTTTGTGCGGGAACCCCGGGGCATATCCCTCACCGTCCAGGCGGAATCGGGTTCCGACGCCCAATGTACCCCGGTGCAGTGCCTGGACGAGGACGAGGCGGATATGCTGCGGGCAGTGCTGCTGTCTTTGATGGACGAGGTGAGCCTGGTCACCAGCGAGGGTTGCCTGCGTTCGGTCCGCATGCACAAAGTGCTTCCGTAGCGAGGGCGCCATGGAAAGAAGACACGAAGAGGTGGCACGGTTGCTGGCGGAATACCGGCAGAGCAGGGCGCCGGAGCTGAAAGAACGGATCACCCGGGCCTATCTGGACAGCGCTTCCTACGTCGCCCGGAAGTTCTCCGGCAGGGGCGTGGAGTACGACGACCTGTTTCAGGTGGCCTCTTTCGCCCTGGCCAAAGCCATCGATCGCTACGATCCGGACAAAGGGGCCCGCTTCATCACCTTTGCCACCCCCGCCATGGTGGGGGAAGTGAAAAATTACTTCCGGGACAAATCCCGGCTCATCAATCTGCCCCGCAGCGGCTCCGAGATGATCCGGAGGCTGCGGGCTTCCTGCGACGAGCTGTATGCCCGGCTGGGCCGGATGCCCACGCCGGTGGAATTGGCCGAGGCCATGGACAGCCCGGTGGAAACCGTGCTGGAAGTGATGGAAATGCAGCACATGGCGTCCCCCGTTTCCCTGGACGCCACCCCGGCGGGGGAGGAGGGCTCTCCCCTGGAGGTTTTTTTGGGGCGGGAGGAGCCGGGCTATGGCGTCTTTGAAGACCGGGACCTGGTGCGCAGCCTGCTGGCCCGGCTGCCCGGGGAAGAGCGGGACCTGCTGGCCATGCGCTATACGGAGGGGCTGACCCAGCGGGAAGCGGCGGAACGCCTGGGGGTGTCCCAGATGACGGTCTCCCGCACCGAGCGGCGAGTGCTGGAGAAGATCAGAGAATGGATGAAGGAGGAACAATGAGTATGCAGCTTGGGTTCATCGGCGGCGGCAATATGGCCGGCGCCCTGATGGGGGGGATCCTGGGGGCCGGCGTGTTGTCCCCTTCCAAGGTCCACGTGTATGACATCTCCGGGCCCTGCCTTGAAGGGTTGCGAGGGAAATTCGGGGTACAGACCTATGGGGATCCCGGGGAAATGCTGGGGCGCTCGGATCTCGTGGTGCTGGCGGTGAAGCCCAACGTCGCGGCAGGGGTGCTGCAGGAACTGGGGGACGGGCTGGCGGGGAAAGGCCTGATTTCCATCGTGACGGGCTGGACCACGGACATGTTGAGAAAAGCCCTGGGGGACGAGACCCGGCTCCTCCGGGTGATGCCCAACACCCCCGCCCTGTGCGGGGAAGGGATGTGCGCCCTGAGCAGCTCTTGCACCCTGACAGAGGCGGAGCGGGACTTTGCCCAGGGAATGTTCGCCGCCCTGGGGCGTTGGCTGTGGGTCCCGGAAGAGCTGATGGAAGCGGTGGTGGGAGTGTCGGGCAGCGGCCCGGCCTACGGATACCTGTTCATCGAGGCTTTGGCGGACGCGGGGGTAGAGATGGGGCTGGCCCGGGACCAGGCGGTCCTGATGGCTGCCCAAACCCTGAAGGGGGCCGCGGAGATGGTACTGGCTACCGGACAGCATCCCGGGGCGCTGAAGGATGCGGTGTGCTCTCCCGGGGGCACCACCATCCGGGGGGTGCGGGCGCTGGAGGAGCGTGGTTTTCGAACAGCGGTGAAAGAGGGCGCCCTGGCCGCCTGGGAGCGAGCGAGGGAGTTGAAGGCGTGAAGGAAGTGACCCTGTACACCGACGGCGCCTGTTCCGGCAATCCCGGGCCGGGGGGCTGGGGGGCGGTGCTCCTGTACAAACAGCACCGGCGGGAACTGTCGGGGTACGAGCCCCACACCACCAACAACCGGATGGAACTTACCGCGGCGATCGAGGGCCTCGCTGCCCTCACCGAGCCCTGCCGGGTGCGGCTGTACACCGACAGCGCCTACCTGGCCCACGCCTTTGAGAAAAAATGGATCGACAACTGGGTCGAAAAGGGCTGGATGCGGAACAAGTCCACCCCGGTGCCCAACCGGGATCTGTGGGAGCAGATGCTGGAACTGACCCGGATGCACCAGGTGCGCTTCATCCTGGTGAAGGGGCACGGGGACAACGTGGAAAACAACCGCTGCGACGCCCTGGCCACGGGGGAGATCAAAAAGCGACGGGCCAGCGGCGGGGACTAAAGCAAAGGAAAGCGCCGAAAACAAAACACGCGCCCGGCTCCGGTGCCGGGCACGCTTGCTGTCAGGGAAAGGGGCTTATTCGTCCTCTTCTTCGTCCTCTTCTTCCGCCATTTTCATATACCGGTCGAACACGGCATCCAGCAGTTCCTCGTCTTCGATGCCCACGTAGGCGTCTTCGTCCTCGCCGGGCTCGATGCGCAGGATGACCACTTCGTCTTCCTCGACGCCTTCCACTTCATCGAGAGGGGAGAGCAACACATATTCGTCTCCCTCGTAGGGGACGGTGTACACGTGCTCGAAGCGAACAGTCTGTCCGTCTTCGTCGATCAGCTCCACAATGGGGTTGGCGCCGGAACGTTCTTTGCTGTCCATCTGCTTTGGTTCCTTCCTGTTTTTTTCCTGCCAGCCCCCCGCATCCAGAAAGGATTGCAGGATGTAGGTGGCCGCCAGCTTGTCCAGTACCTTTTTGCGCCGGTCTCCCCTGACGCCGCCCTCCCGGAGCACCCGGGCCGCGCTGACGCTGGTGAGGCGCTCGTCCTGAAAGCGGACAGAGAGGCCCGCGCCCTCCAGCTTTTCGGCAAAGGAGCGCACCGCCCGGGCCTGGAAACCCTCTGAGCCGTCCATGTTCCGGGGCAAGCCGCACAGCACCTTCCGGGTGTCGTACGTCCGGGCCAGGTCCAGTACCCGATCCACGTCCCGATCAGCGCCTTGGGTGAAGATGGTCTCCACCCCCTGGGCGGTGAGGCCCAACAGATCGGATACAGCGACCCCGATCCGCTTTTCCCCCACATCCAGGCACAGCACCCGGGTCACGCGGTTTCGTGCTCCTGGATGTAGAAGCGCACCAGCTCTTCCAGGATC
>JAAYOH010000018.1 GCA_012520375.1 Clostridiales bacterium | reverse complement strand
GTTCAGACAGGCATCCACCCTACATTCCTCAGTAGCTCAATGGCAGAGCACTCGGCTGTTAACCGAGTTGTTGTAGGTTCGAGCCCTACCTGAGGAGCCAACAACCCACCCATGTGCGAATTACAGCATGGGTGGGTTTTTTGTGGGGCTATTGCGGTATAGAGCATTATCCCATATTCCGAGGGACCAGCCTGGTCAACGGAAGGGTGCCAGACAGCGCGTCAGGATGCCGTTCATGTGGGCGATCAGGATGCCGTAGTTGACGATGGGAACGCCTGCATCGGCGGCCTGGCGCAGCCGCGCCCGCATTTCGGTATCGTTTAACATGCAGCCGCCGCAGTGTACCACCAGCTTGTATTCAGAGAGGTGATCCGGGAATCCCTGGCCGCTGGTGAAGTGAAAGTCGAGCCGTGCCCCCGTGTGTCCCGCGATCCATTTCGGAAGCTTTACCGTGCCGATGTCGTCGCACTGGCGGTGGTGGGTGCAGCCCTCGGCGATCAGTACCCGGTTGCCATCCCGGAGCGCGTCCAGTGCGGCTACGCCCTGCGTCAGCTGATCCAGGTCGCCCTTGAAGCGGGCGAACAACATGGAAAACGAGGTGAGGGGCACCGAATCGGGGGTATGCTGGGCCACATAGGGGAAGATCTGGGAATCGGTCACCACGAGTGCGGGCGGTTTCCCCAATGCGTTCAGCGCCGCTTCATATTCCCTGTCGCGGCACACCAGCGGCATCGCACCGCCGTCCAAGAGATCGCGGATCACCTGCTGCTGGGGCAGGATCAGCCGCCCCTTGGGCGCGGCGTCGTCGATGGGTACCACCAGAATGGCAGTGTCGCCCGGGCGCACCAGGTCACGGACGAGGGGACGCGCCGTTTGCGCGGGGCGCAGCTGGGCCAGCGCCTGCCGCAGCCGGTCCACACCTTCGCCGGTCAGCGCACTCACGGGCAGCCATGTGGCGCCCCATTCCGCGGCCTGACTCCCCCATTCCCGATTCGGTGTGCCCAGATCGGCCTTGTTGAGGGCGATCACGATGGGCTTGCCCAGCCCGTGTATCTCGCTGAGGAACCGGCGCTCCTCCCCGGTGGGCGGCATCTGGCTGTTTGCCACAAAGAGCACGATGTCGGCGCGTCGGAGCTCCCGCATCGCCCTCGACACCCGCAGCTGTCCCAGCGCCGTGTCGTCGTCCAACCCGGCTGTGTCGATCAGCACCACCGGCCCCAGCGGCAGCAGCTCCATCGCTTTTTTCACCGGATCGGTGGTGGTGCCGCTCTGCTCGGACACGATGGACACCGTCTGTCCCGTCATTGCGTTGATCAAACTGGATTTTCCCACGTTGGCCCGGCCAAAAATCGCGATGTGTGTGCGGCTGGCTTCGGGGCTTTGGTTCATGGACATGGTATCGCCTCCTCGGGAGAGTGGTTATAGGGGACGATGCTTCCTATAGATAGTACGGGGTGGTCTCTTGCCGGAAATCCTGATGATCTCCCCTGGACAGGTCGGGTTCGTAGCCGGCTGCCCGAATGGATTGCAGCATCTGTTGCAGTCCCTCCTCCGTCCCGTCGTCGATGCCGATCTTGCCGTCGTACAGCAGGTAACCACCCCGTTGCCCGATGGGCGTGAGGTTGGGCATCAACACGTTTGCCCCCGCGGCCAGGCCCAGCCCACGACCGTCTTGGGCCAGCGTGCCCAGGGCGGTGGTGGCGGGCAGCAGCACGCTGGGCAGCAGTACGCGGGTGAGCGCCAGCATGGTGAGCGTCAGGGACAGGCTGCCTGGGGTTTCCCGGGCAAACGGCGTCTGAGACTGGGGCAGAAACGGCCCGATGCCTACCATGTGAGGCTGCAGTTCCCGGAGAAACAGCAGATCTTCGGCCAATATTTCATGGGTCTGGCCGGGGCTTCCCACCATAAAGCCCGCGCCCACCTGATACCCCAGCTCCCTCAGCCTATATAGGCAACGCTTGCGGGAAGAAAGCGTTTGCCCGGGGGGATGCAGCCGCGCGAAGTGGGCATCGTCGGCGGTCTCATGGCGCAGCAGGTAGCGGTCGGCGCCCGCTTCCTTCAGTGCGCGGAAAAGATCCGCCGGAAGCTCGCCGAGGGACAGCGTGATCGCTGCGTCGGGCATCTCCCCCTTGATCCTGGCCACCAAGAGCACCATGCGCTCTCCCTGATAGTAGGCGTCCTCGCCGCCCTGCAGCACGAAGGAACGCAGCCCGCGCCGATACCCGTCCCGTACGCAGTTCAGTATCTGGTCGGCGTCCAACCGGTAGCGCCGGATCCGGCGGTTGCTTTTCCGCAAGCCGCAGTAGTAGCAGTCCATGCGGCAGTGGCTGGAAAATTCCACCAATCCGCGAAGGATCACGCGCCGCCCATAGTGCCGGTCCCGAAACAGCGCCGCTTCCCGCAGCAGCGCCGGATCCGGCGCGTTTTGGTTGCGGGCGATCAGCGCTGCCAGTTCCGCCTTACCCATCCTGTGAACCATATCATACATACAGGTCGCGTGCGCCTGCTTTGATGGCTTCGATGTTGTGCTTGGTGGTCTCCCGCATGGCCTCGCTTTTGATGTTGGGGAGTTGCAGCGCGATCAGTCGCTCGGTCTTGCGCTTGAATTCTTCGCTGCCGTAGTCGCAGGCATACTCCTGCAGCGTCACCAACGCATTCGGCAGGCATACGTTCTTGATGTTGCCGGTCTTGGCGAGGCTCATGAACCGGTCCCCCGTCCTGCCCTTGCGGTAGCAGGCGGTGCAAAAGCTGGGCACCACGCCCTGATCCAGCAGCCAGTCGATCACTTCGGAGGCCGGGCGGTTGTCCGCCAACTCGAATTGGGTCGACTTGTGTTCACGCTTCTGATAGCCGCCCACCTCCACCGTGGAACCGCCGCTGATCTGGGAGATGCCGATCTGAAGCAGCTTCTTTCGCATCTCCAGCGACTCGCGGGTGGAGATGATGATGCCCGTATAGGGGACCGCCAGCCGAAGCACCGCCACCAGCTTCAGGAAATCCTCGTCGGTGGGGATGTATCGGGCTACGCCCAGGTCGGCGCCGTCGGCTTTCTGGATGCGCGGCACCGAGATCGTGTGAAAACCCACCCCGTACTCCTTTTCCAGGTGCTCGCCATGCATCATCAACGCAATCACTTCGAAGCGATAGTCATACAGACCGAACAGCACGCCCGCGCCCACGTCGTCGATGCCGCCCTGCATCGCGCGGTCAAACGCAGTCAGGTGGTAGAAATAATCCTTTTTCGGCCCCCCCGCATGCACCGCCTCGTAGGTCGGTCGGTGGTAGGTTTCCTGGAACAGGATGTAGGTGCCGATGCCCGCTTCATGCAGTGCCCTGTAGTCCTCCACGGTGGTGGCGGCGATGTTCACATTGCAGCGCCGGATATCGCCGTTTTCGAATTTCATGTCGTAGATGGTCTTGAGCACATCCAGCACGTACTCGATGGGGCAGTTGACCGGATCCTCCCCCGCCTCCACCGCCAGGCGCTTGTGGCCCATGGCCTCCAGCAGACGCACCTCCTCGCGCACCTCGTCCAGGGTCAGCTTCTTGCGCTCATACTTGTGGTTGCAGTTGAAGCCGCAGTACAGGCAGTTGTTCACGCAGTGGTCCGAGATGTACAGCGGCGCAAACAGCACGATGCGGTCGCCGTAGATGTGGTGTTTGATTTTATTCGCGATCTGAAAGATGCGCTGGATATGATCCGGGCTATGGGTGGAGATCAGGCAGGCCACCTCCTGGTGGGTCAGCCCTTCCAACCGGTCAGCCTTGTCCAGGATGCGGGTCATCTCCTCGTCAGGGGTGTTTTTCGCGACATCCAGCAGTCCGTAAATGGAATCATGGTCGATAAAAGGCGCGTCAAATCCGTAATGCTTCATGGTGATTCCTCCCTTTTCAGGCTCTATGGCGATGCATTACAACGATTCACGCGCCGTGCAGATTCAGTTTTCCTGGCGGCTCACTCTACGCACACGCCTTCCCGCGCGATGGATGCCTTGACTGTCACGCCCGGGAGCTTGCCCAGCTTTCCGGTGAAGCTGTTGATGTGGTCCAGTTCCGCCACCACCGTGAGGGAGATCAGCGCCACACTGCCCTCAAACGGGATGCCCATGCGCCCGCGGATGATGTCGCCATAGTCCGAGACGATTTCGTTGAACTGGCGCTGTGTCTCCCTGGGGTGATCCAGGATCACGCTGATGTTTGCAGCTCGCTTCATTGGAGGTTCCTCCTTTCCGTGGGTGTCCGGCGATAAAAAATCTCTTTGGCGCGGTCGCCAAAGAGATGAAGCCGGCACGTTTCGGCATCACCTTCGGAATCAGACCGCTCTTCTTCCCTCAGGTTTGTGCTGGTGATGGACCATGTCACGCGGCGAAAGAGATCCTCGCACCGCATGAATCGTTGTTCAATGGCATCATATCACAGGAGCCGGCGTTTGTCAATGGGCATTTTTGCGGAGGATCGGAGATGCAGGGCTGCGAGGGCAGATAAGCCCTGAACCGGTCTTTTTTCCTGTTGTCAAGGGGAGGACGATTTGATATAATATGCTTGTTGTCCATGGTTACCAGACGGGAGGCTGGGATGCAATGCAAGAACGCCAGGACCCGCCCCTGTCCCGCACACGCGAGGCCGAAACCATCCTGCGGGACGCGGATGGCTACGAGGAGGGCATCGAACGCATCCGCGGCGCGCTGATGGGGGATACCATCCGGGAATATTTTGCTGCGCTGCTTGACCGCCACGGACTGACCGTCGCGGAGGCAGTGAAGCGCGCCGACCTGGACAAGGACTTTGGACGGCAGATCCTGATCGGCGAGCGCATGGCGCGGCGCGATTATTACATCCGGCTGGCCATCGGCATGGGGCTCAGTTTCCCGGAGACCCAGAGCATGCTGAATTTCGTGGGACATGGCCCAATCTACGCGGTGCGCGAACGCGACGCCGCGATTTTGTATGCCATCCAGCGCGGCTACAACCTGATGCAAACCCAGTACCTGCTGGACGAGCATAACCTGCCCGTGTTGGGCGACCCCGACCCGGAGACGGGTGGCTACAGCGATCCGCTCTCCACCCACGAGGCCGAACACCAGGTGCGCGAAGCCCAGGATTTCGGCGAGCTGCGGGAAGAGATCGGGGACTTTTTCATGCGTGCCAGTGTGAATGAATATTTTGAAACCATGCTGAGCGCGCGTGGGATGAGCCGGGCCCAGGCGCTGGAGCGCGCCGGAATCAAGCAAAGCATTGGGTTTCAACTGCTGAATGGGACCCGTACCGCCAAGAACCGCGATGTGTATGTCCGGCTGGCGCTGGCGCTCTCTCTGACGCTGGACGATACGCAGCGCATGCTGAAATTTTTGAAGAAAGGCGAGCTGTATCCGCTGAGGGAACGGGACGCGGCGCTGGTTTTCTGTCTGGCTCATGGTTATTCCATCGAGGAGACCAACCGGCTGCTCCTGGACAACGGCCTGGGCGAATTGTGATATGTATTTTTCGTACTGTGCATTTTGCTCGCCACCACGGCCCGGAGATGGGGTAAGATGGAACCATCAAACGAAGGAAGTGAGGGGTTCCATGATGAAGACGATGATAACGGCGATGTTTCTGGTCTGCCTGCTGCTGGCTGTCCCGCCGATGGCCCTTGCCGGCACCGGCACGATCGAGATGCCCGTACCCGGCCCGGGCGAGACGCTGTACCTGGGCACCGCCCAGTTTGAACAGGCGGGCTCCTTTGAGATGGCGTTTGTGCTGGGTGCGGATGGGGCGACCATCCGTGACGTGACCATCCTGATGAAGGATGTGTCGATCGCCGTGGTCGAAGGGACATCCACGGGCAAGTTGAACATTTCCGACAGCCGACAGCGCTTCGGCGCGGAATACGCGCTGACGGAGGGGGACGACACCGACATGGACACCGCAAAACTCCTGGGTGTGCGGTTTGCGGATGAAGGCATCGAGGCCATCCTTGATTATACCTACACCTACACCAGTTTCGACGGTTCTTTCACCAGTAGCACGGTGCCCTTCGGGCAGCGTGAGATTGTATTCAAAGCCCAGTGATTGGGCAAAAAGGGGAGGGTATCATGATGAAAAGGTTTGTAGGGTTTGCGCTTCCTGTACTGCTGATCTTCGCGCTGCTCGTTTCGGCGCAGGCGGAGGTGGACCTGTCCTCCATGCGCTTCACGGTGAAGGGCGTCGAGTACATGGTCGCAGCGCTGCAGGATGAACCGGTGGAGCCCAGGGAGAACCAGTTGGACGGGCTGCCCGGTCATGCCATTCTGTTTGGCTACATGGGCGGCTCGGACGCCAGGGAATCCAATATGGCGCTGTATGACGGCGTGCGGCTGATCGCGCCCGACGGCAGGGAATACCAGACCTACGGAAACGCCGGAAACCTGGAAAACCCTTATTCGCTGTATTTCGGCCTGCCCGAGGGCATGAATCTGGGCGACTGCACGATGAAAGTGCCTGCGGACGACGGCGAGCAGTGGTTCCAATTGGGGGCAGATGGGGCGGAGACCGCGCCCGTTCCCGATCCGGAGCCCGCTGCAAACGACATCAATGTGCCGGGCACGAGCCAGGTCACCATCCTGTGGCAGGATGAGATGCTCGTGGGCGAACTGGGCACTGTACAGATCAACGACAAGGACAACCCTAGGCAGATGGGCAAGGACAAGATGGAGGTTTCGTTCCGCTGCGAGGGCTACGGCGACCACGTCAAGCTGGATATCGTGGACGGGACCATGACCATGACCATGCCCATGCTGGCATATGTCACCGTGGACGGCAAGGTGCTCGATCCCGTGGACGCCACTTTCTACCAGGACGAGATGTTCTTGTACTTTGATACCCAGACCGTGCCCGACACCGTTACCTTTTACCCCCACGGCGACGACGACCCGGCGAAGGCCGTGACCGTGGACGTGGCGAGCGGGCTGATCCTGGGCGTGGGGGATGCTTCCGCGACTGCCGCGCCCGCGGCGGAACCAGCACCCGCACCGGAACCCGAGCCGGAACCCGAGGCCGAGGAGCCGACTGAGCCCGCGCCAGCGCCGGCCAGCGCCGCAGACTACAATGTGGACGCGTTGCTGGAGGAGCTGAGCGAAGCCGGCAAAGAACCATGGGAGAAAGCCATCTACGACGAGGGCGCCCGACAGGTTGGGCAGAGCGGCGATGAAGTTACGTTCCTGCTGCGCTCCTTCGACCCCAAGATCAAGTCGCTGCCCGAATATGGCGAGGACAAGGCTGGCTGGCTGGACGGATTCTTTGAGAACGTGCAGCAGTACGACATCGAAGCCAGCTTGACGCTCAAAGACGGAGAGCCCGATCCGGCCAGCATGAAAGCGCTCAAATCCCAGGTGAGCAAGGCTGCTGTAGCCGCCAAGTCGGCCTTCGACCAGAAGATCACCCGTGTCGCCCTCTCCGAACTGCTGCTTCCTGCGCCCGTGGAGGGCGAGGTAAAGGGCCTGGCCGACATGGAACCGCTGTCCGGCAGCTACCTGGATCTGATCCATGGAAACGACATCTTCGACGGGCTCGATGCCCAGCGCATGGCGCCCTTGTTCCTGGCACAAGCCAGCCAGGTGTTGAACGTTAAGGAGGGCCCCCACAGCCTGGTGTTGAGCTGTAAGGGAGCCGCGCCTGAACAGTTGGTGGAGGATACGCGCAGGGGCGTGATGTCGAAGCTCAGCAAAATCTATCAGGCCAACCAGATGTCCGACAACGAAATCGAGGAAGAGTTCAACGCCCAGATGATCGACAACGCGCTGGCCGCCAGGAAAAGCGCGGGGGGCAAGAAGGCCAAGGCAAACCAGTTTGTGCTTGACATCGACCGCGTTGCGGGGGGCGACTATGGAGACGAGTACGTCCAGTATATGCAGGCTTTCCAGGTAGACGGTGTGCTGGACGCGCTGTACTACGACGTGCACGACCTGCCCGACGCGCCCGCCCAGGACTTCCCCAAGAGCGGCCGCCTCAGCGGCAGCAAGAGCGGCACCAAGGTCATCGTCAAGGCGCCCAAGGACGACGAGCTGGGACGCTACCTGCAGATGTGCAATGCTGAGACCGACGAGGTGGCTGTGGAATTCTTCATCCGGCCCAAAGGGTCGGCTACCGTGTACGTGCCCAAAGGACACTACTACTTCCTGATCGCCGCAGGCGAAACCTGGTACGGCGTGGAGGGGTTGTTCGGCGAAAACGCCCGCTACAGTTCCACCGCTGACACCGAAATCCTGTCCAAGAAGTATTACCATACCATCGAGTTGAATCCCACCGCGGAGGGAAACATCCCCATCTACGGTGCGAGCATGTCCGATTTTAAGAAGCAGTGACCGGAGCGAAGGCGCCCCGCCGACGGCGGGGCGCTCATCCCACGGACAAAGGAAGGAATACGGTGTACTCCGTGAGAACAGAGGGCCAGGCGGGAGGATCAGGCGATGTACAGGCGAATGGTTGGCTGGGGGCTGGTTTTGGCGGTGCTCATGGGACTTTGCGGCCTGGCGATGGCGGAAGACGAACGGATTTCCGGAATGGAAGAGTACCTGGAGGGGTGCGGTTGCCGTGGGGAGGAGCTTCGCTTTACCATGGACGTATTTGAGGCCGCGATGGTAGAGGATGGCGTCGACGTGAACGTGGTGGTGGACAGGATGCTGGCCGACCTGACGGCAGCGGAGAATGCCTGGATCGGCATCCTGAACATGGTGCGCCTGGAGGATCAGGAAGAGGCGTATTGGACGAAGCTGATGGAACGGCAGCACGAATTCCCGGTCGGTTCCTTTTATTACGGGCAGATCGAATCCGAGATTGCGGGTCAGCGGGCAGCCGCAGATCTGGAAGCCGTCCGGGCATGGCTGGCAACCCAGGGCATCGACTTTCCGGAGTCCGTGAGATTCGACGTCAAGGAAGGAGAGATGCTCAAGATACTGGATGTGCTTCAGGGGCTTCCGGAAGACGAGCTGCGTTCCTGGTATCCCCGCGTGTATGCTGCGATAGACAAAAGGTTTGGCGCACAGAAATTTTTTCGCGAGGTTGTACCCGTGCTGATTGCCGATGAATCCTACTCCCCCGCGCTGCGTTCCCTTCTTCTGCCCACCTATATGACGATGCTTGACGCAATGGTGCGCAGCAACACCAAGTTTTACAGCGATTGGGAGCGCGCTCAGCCCATTCTGGAGGGGTTGAACCGTGCAGCGCACCCGGATTTCGCAGCGGACTACGAGGCGCTTGCCGGGGCGCTGGCAGCGCTGGATGCATCCGACCTGGAGCTGATCTACGACCAGCTGGGAAGGATCATAAGCCTGATGGACTGCGACTACGCAGAGCTGTTGGATGCGTACGCCGGAAGGGACGACGCCCAAAGCGGCGCGCCAATGCACGACCTTCTGATGGCTGAGTGGGAGAGCAAACTGCAGCGATCCTTCTGGACCCCTGCAGATCTCCGCCTGTTCTACAAGGCGGCCTTCCCGGAGGACGGCCTGCCCCGGTATGCCCCTGCAAATCCCCGGGAAAACCACGTGCTGTGCATCTGCCCGGAGAAGAGTGGGGACGACATGGAGGCGCTGCATGATACGGGCCTGATTCCCACCGGTGACCCGGACGAAGCGGAATTTGCCCTGGTGTACGAACTTGCCCACGGACGGGGCGGCGATTACCATGGGGGTGGGCGGTTCATTGCAGTCCAGAGCACCACAGCGACGCTGCGCCTTGCGGACTGGTCTCGGGAGCCCAAGGAGCATGCTGGCATCAGCGCCACGAACCAGCCCGGCGATGTCATCAGCGTGCGGCAGGGCGCGGTGACGTATGCCGTGCCCGCACCGGATCTCAGAACGGCCGAGGGCTGGAAGGAATTCGTGAAGAAGGCGAAAGACGCGGTCCACTGACGTTGAGCGCAGGGTCCGGGCAAGGGCGCGCCGAATGGTTGGGAGGGATTTGCCCATGGGCGAGGGCTTCAAATCGTTCTATCAAAATGTGTTGAACGAGCGGCTGTCCGAGCTGCTGCCCACACAGCTTCGAGAAAAATATGAGCCTGTCAGCTGTCTCTCGGGGGGAGAATCTTCCGAGGTGTACCTGGTGCGGCGGCGGTTCGACGGGCAGAAAGCCGTTTTGCGCGTGGCCATGTCCGGAGCGGGGGGGAGCGCGCAGATAGAACGCCAAATCCTGGACCGGTTGGATCACCCGGCGATTCCCAAGGCGCTGGACGCGCTGACGGAGGACGGGCGGGAATACCTGGTGCGCGAGTACATGGAGGGGCAGACGCTGGGCGCCTACGTCAAAGCCCACGGGCCGCTGCAGGAAACCGAGATCATGGACATCGCCATCGGCCTGTGCGATGTGCTCAGCTACATCCATGCGCGGCAGCCCCCCATCATCCACCGGGATATCAAACCCGAAAACATCGTGATCGACCTGGACGGGCACGTGAAACTGATCGACTTTGGCATCGCGCGCACCTGGCGGGAGCAGGCGCAGAGCGATACGGTCGCCATTGGCAGCCGCCCTTACATGGCGCCCGAGCAGTTTGGCGGCGCGCAGACGGACGCCCGTACGGACCTGTTTTCCCTGGGCGTGGTGATGATCTTCATGGCCACACGAGATTCGGATCGCACCAACCTGGCGCACCGGTTTCCCCATGGACGATTGTTGCCGGTGGTGCAAAAGTGCGTGAAAGTAGATCCGGCGGCACGCTACCAGAGCGCCGCACAGCTCAAGAAGGCGATGCTGCGCATCCGGCGGCGCACGCTCACGCGCATCCTGATCGCGGCTGGCTCCGTCGTGGCTGTGACACTGCTGGTGGCCGTGGCGCTTCGCCTGGGGGATGAGGGCGGCTTTGCCCGGGGATACGCCGCAGGATACCAGGCGGGCGTGGAATGCGGGCAGGCAGAGGGCGAAAAGCGGGGGTATGACGCAGGGTACGACCAGCGCCTGGATGAGCTGATCCAGGCCCGCGCCCAGGGAATGGATGACAATGCGGTCCGCTTTTTTTCCGGGGTCTCGTACCAGGGCAACAGTAGCGGCAACCTGATCAACGACGGGCTGGCGGTGGAGGCTGGAGACTATATCTGCTACGCCACGGCTACCCAGATCTATCGGATGACCCTGGACGGCAAGAGAGAGAGCCTGGTGTGTAACCACGAGGGCAAGGCGCTTAATTACCACAACGGCTACCTGTATCATTTGGGGAAGCGCGGCTGGGTGTACCGGGCCTTGGTGGATGGCAGCGAGTGCGTGCCCATTGTGCAGCATCACATCGACGACCTGATGGTTGATGGCGACAAGCTGTACATGACCAACAGCGAGGACGGCCGCAAGCTGTACCGATGCAACCTGGATGGCAGCGGTTTTGAGAAGGTCTCGGATGTGGAGGACATGTTCTACCCCAGCATCGGCAATGGCTACCTCTACTTTGGCCATTTAAGCGACAAGGATCGCTATCTGGCGCGGCTGCCGCTGGATGCGCTGGACAGCGAGCCGGAAAAGCTGGACAACCCCGAGGCCAATTGGATCAACGTGGTGGG
Organism: Clostridiales bacterium; assembly: GCA_012520375.1. Classification (GTDB taxonomy): domain Bacteria; phylum Bacillota; class Clostridia; order Christensenellales; family Aristaeellaceae; genus Excrementavichristensenella. The sequence continues at coordinate 3,720 of JAAYOH010000018.1, read as the reverse complement.
CGACAATGTGTTCTATGCGGCGCACAACGTGGCGCCCGAGACCAGATTCATCACCAGCGGCATCGTGCGGCTGAACGTGAACGGCACGGAGCGCGCCAGGATCATGGGCGACATGCTGTCCTACATGAATGTCACGCGCTACGGCATCTTTGCCTTCAGCGGCCCGGACAAAGGCAGGCTGCACAAGATCAGCCTGGACGGCAGCCAGGACGACCTGTTGGTGGACGCGAAGGTGGGGTATGTCAACGTCGCGGGCGGCTGGGTGTTTTATATCAACCGGGACGACAAAGAGGCGCTGTACCGCGTGCGGGTGGACGGCACGGACAATCAAAGGCTTGGATGAGGCGTTCCCGATCGCAATAAAAAGGTAGGGATAAAGGGCTATGCGGGGAACGGATCACCAGCGGGTTGGAAATGCGTTCGAAGGAGATGGAACCGCTGCCATGAAGGCGGGTTCAAATAAAAGAAGGGTGAGGTGTTTTATGATGAAATCGAAAATTCTGCTGGTTGCCGTGTCTATCCTGCTGTGCGCATCCCTGTGCGCCTGCAGCGCGGAGAAAACTCCCGCGGGGGCGCCCGGCCCGGCGCCCACGGTGCAGCCCACACCGGAACCGCTGGCCGATGTGCTGATGGTCGACGAGACGGAGTGCAAAATACTGAGCGCCGCGGCGGAATCGGGCAAGGTGACGGTGGTCATCTCCTGCCCCATGGGGATCGGCGTCGACCCAGGGTCCGAACTGGGCTTGAACGTGCTGCTGGAGCAGCCGGACGGCACGCAGACCAAAGCGGATCCGACGATCAATGTGAGGATCGACGGTGAAAATTTTGAAGTGACGCTGACCTTCGAGGTACAGGAATCCATTGACCGGCTCGTGCTGGTATACAAGGGCCAGCGCGCCGGATTGCCCGCAGCGGCATGATGGGGAAAACGAAAAAAGGAGGGATAGAAGCGATGAAAAGGATGATTTGGCTTGCGGGGTTGCTGGCGGTCCTGATGGCCCTCTCCGGCTGCGGGGGCAGCAAGCCGTCGGCTACGGTTTCGGATGCAAAACTGGAGGGTACGGCGATCAGCGCCAAGGCGGTATTCTCTGGGGATTTGCAGGCTGTAGATCTGGAGATATCCGTGTCCAACGAGACGAACCGCTTTTCAGGCGCCGTCACCAACACGGTGCGGGCGTTTGACAGCGCAAAGAAGGGGGAACAGCAGCTTACGGTTGACCTGTCCGGGATCGAAGACTGGCACGTGCGGAAGCTGCAGATGGGCGGCGCTGTGATCACAAGCGGGCTGCACACCGGTGACATCCTGTCGGCGGCGGGTTCGGGAGCCAAGATTACCTGCCGGCTGCTGAACGGCAAGGACGAGCTCGCGCAGTTTGAATTGCTAGCGCCCTGATGGGAAGAGCGCATCGACGCGCAGCGAACAACAAGGAAGAGGCTACTGCAGGAATCTGCGGAAGCCTCTTCGTGATTCACGGTGCCGTACGTCGGTTATTCAAACTGTGCATCAATGATGGCTTCCGCCCAAGACATGTTTGCAGCGATATCATAGCCCGTCAACTTGTCGGTGGAAACGTCCGTATAGATGTTGGAGTACAGGGGGATGAGCGGCAGAACATTCATAAATTCCTGTTGGAAATCGATCCAGCGCTCATAATATAGTTCGGGTTGATCCGGCTGCGTTGCGCGCATGATTTTGCAGGCTTTACACAGTCCACCGTCCAGGATACCGATATGGTTCAATGCGCCCAGGCATTCTTTTTCTGTCGCAAACTGCAAAGACGGTTCAAAATAGGGGCTGAAGTTGCTGGCCATGAAAACCATATCGTACGTGCGCCCGGTCTGGCTGTAATACTGATGCAGTACATTTTGCCATGGTTCACGGATGACGATCAGTTCTGCATCCAATGGTTCCAGTGTCGCACTCAATTGTTCTGCCAAGGCTTCAGCAGCCACATTGCCTTCGGGCACCAGCAGCGTGAGTTTCAGCGGGTTTTCCTCCGAATAGCCGGCTTCTTTGAGCAGCTTGGCCGCTTCCTCGGGATCAAAGTCGTACCCCTCGATCTTTTTTTTGTTATCCGCGGTATAGGTTCTGGCCATCCACTGGCCCATGCCATAATAGCCGTTGACGATATGCCCGTTGCCACCGAGGAATTCGGCAATGATCTTCTCCCGATCGACGCAGTGGGCAACGGCTTTGCGCACGGCAGGATTGCGGACCGTGTCGCGCTCAAAGGCAAACGCCAAATATGCCATGCCTTGCCGCGGGTAACGCTGTCTGTTCAGACCCGGCGTCATGGCAAGATCCTGCAGCACCTGGGCGGAGGAAACCTTGTTTGCCAGATGGATGCGCCCACTCTTCAGCGCATCGGCCATCTCACCGTTCGCAATGGAAACAAATCGTATGCGCTCAATGGAAGGTTTTGGTCCGGTATACTTCTCGTTGCGCACCAGGTTGGCAATGAGCTGCGCTTCATCGTAAGATTGCAGCACATACGGGCCGCTGCATACCGTAGGATGGCTTCGGTAATTCATTTCGCCCGTCATGACCGCCTCAAGGTCCTCCACGGACAGTTCTCTGCTGAACGCAACCCCTTCGCCGTCCTCCACGATATCCACACCGGGGAGCAGTACATGCAAAGGAGAAGGAAACAGATCCACATACCGCAGTTCATTGTAATCAGGCAGCGCAGAACCGTCGAGGGCAATGGAAAAGGTTCTGGCATCGATCAGATGCACCCCCTCGAGGGTCTGCGTTTGTCGTGCCTGATAGGACTTGCCGCCGGCTATTTGTGTGAGGGGCTCTACGGTAGCGCCAATCTCCCGCATGAGGGGATGGTAGGTCAGCATGAGTGTCAACACATAGTCTTTGGCCGAAATGGCGACGCCATCGCTGAACACCATGTCGGGTTGGAGGGTAAAGGTATAGACCTTGTTGCCTTCCTCCCTGGAAATGTCCATATCGGCAACAGAAAGAGGGTTTGGTTGTCGATCGCCCGTTTTCTGCCCAATGATGGTGCGGTAGCCCTGGGTAAGGCTTCGGATATCCACGTCAGAGGTATTGTTGCCCCAGAGCGAAAGGTAGAACTCCCCGGTGAGGGCGGTGGTCGAACCGACGACCAGCGCACCCTCACCCTGCGCCGCTTCCTGTGCAAGGCCGGCCATGGGAGCCAGCAATACAGGGAGGATCAGCAGCAACAACATGATCCGTGCGAGATGCTTCATCTTCTTTACTCCTTTTATCATCAGATAATTCGTTAGATCCGTCGCCATGCTCTATTCGAAGCATTCGCCGCAGTTGCACGCACCGCCCACTTCGATGCCGGTCGGCGCGGTCTCTTTTTCCTCTGCGATCGGCGTGATCCTCAGCCTGCCGGGCATCACGGTGATCTTGATGTTCGCGTAGTTGACGCTTGGGCATTGAAGTCGTCGGACACCAGCGCCATCGTATAGGTACCGACTTTCGTTCCCTTGGCTGTAACATTCGCGTCATCATGGGCTGGTCCCGTGAGGGTGATGGTGTCGTCATACTCGCTCACCGTGTATCCATTGACAGATTGCTCGCTGCCGTTGTACACCTTGGTTGCGTTGTTTCCGGTCACCGTGATCTCGTATTCGTCCGTGATGGGGGTGATCTCCAGTTTACCGGGCACCACCGTGACCTTGATGTTGGTGTAGTTGGCGCTTGTTGCGGTGAAGTCTTCGGATGCCAGCGCCATGGTG
>JAAYOH010000002.1 GCA_012520375.1 Clostridiales bacterium | reverse complement strand
GGCTGATCTCCCCCCTGGGCAAGGCCATGCGCTACGGCTCGGCCATCGCCGCCCTGCGGCTGGAGCCCACGCCCCGGCCTTACACCCGCTATAATGAGTACTGCCTGGCGGACCGGGGCTGCGACGCCTGCATCCGCCGCTGCCCGGCGGGGGCCATCACCCGGGAGGGCGGCCACGACAAGGAAAAGTGCAGGGCCTACCAGGAAAGTTTCGTGGTTCCCTACTGCGCCACAGCCTACGGCTTTGACGGCACCTACGGCTGTGGCCTGTGCCAGACGGGGGTGCCCTGCGAAAGGAGGATCCCCGGGAGAACGGCGGAAGATGCCTGAGGGGGATAGGGCTGCCCCAAGGACTGCCGGCGCCCTTCGCCGGGGTTGCAGGATACGGGGCCAAGGAGGCCATGTATTATGAGGAACGATCTGACGAGGTTTGCGGAAGCCCATGGAAGGGATTATCCGACCGCCTTGGCGGAGATCCGGAGGGGGCGGAAAGAGAGCCACTGGATGTGGTATATTTTTCCCCAGCTACAGGGCCTGGGGCGCAGTTCATATGCCGCACATTATGGGATCCGGGATCTGGAGGAAGCGAGGGCCTTTTTGGAAGACGAATACCTCGGCGCGAACCTGAAAGAGATCTCGGCGGCCCTCCTTCAACTGGACTGTGATGACGCGCGGAGCGTGATGGGAAGTCCGGACGACCTGAAGCTATGGTCTTCCATGACGCTGTTCGCATTGGCGGATCCAAAGGAGCCGGTGTTCACCCGGGTGCTGGAGAAGTTTTTCCGGGGAGAAATGGACGAGAAGACCCTCCGGATGTTGGGGGTCGGAAATGAGGGGCCTTGAATTTGCGGGAGGGGGATCGGCGGCCGGACCAAGCCATTGACACCCAAGTGTGCGCCTGATATACTGTAAACAGGCTGCAAGAGCGGCAACAACCATAAAGGAGGAGAAAAAATGAAGAGGTTTATAAGTCTCGCAATTGCCCTGTTCATGGTGCTGGGAATGGCATGCGCCACGGGCGCCCAAAGCGCATTTGAAACCGACGTGCTGGTGATCGGCGGCGGCGGCGCAGGGATCTCCGCGGCCATTGCGGCGGCGCAGCAGGGTGCACAAGTACTTCTGATCGAAAAGGTGGGCTATCTGGGCGGCGCCACCATCATGTCGGGGGGCAAGATCCCCGCAGCCAACACCAAGCTGCAACAGGAAGCCGGCATCGAGGACAGCGTGGCTGCCCTGGCCCGGGATATCCTGCGGCCTTCCAACTACAGCGCCCGTCAGGAACTGGTGTACACCGTGGCCGAGAACGCCAAGGGCGTCTCCGAATGGATGGAGGAGATGGGCGTCGAATGGCGGCTGATGGATTCCCTTTACTATGGCCAGACCGAGTACCGCATGCTCCATTCCGTGGACAACGGCGCCGGGATGACCACCAAGATGATCGATTACCTCAACAGCCTGGAGAACATTACCGTTCTCTTTGAAATCCCCGGCACCGGTCTCGTCACCAACGGGAAGGGAGAGGTGATCGGAGCCACGGCCAACAGCAAGGAGCTGGGCGAAATCACCATCCTGGCAAAGAACGTGGTGCTGGCTACCAGCGGCTTTGCGGCCAATGAGGACATGCTGCGCAAGTACATCCCCGAGATCGTCGACGCCTATCCCATGGTGGCCCCCGGCGCTACCGGCGAGGGCATCCTGTGGGGCATGGAATTGGGTGCGGCTGTGGACAACATGCACGCATACCAGGGCTATGGCTTCTACTGTGAGGGCGTGGGCGCCATGGATCAGGGGATTGCCAATCGGGGCGGCATCATGGTCAACCTGAACACCGAGCGCTTCTGCAACGAGTACGATGGATATTCCCAGATCGCGCCCCATGTGATCGCACAGCCCAAGCATCATGTATACCTGATCTTTGACGAGGCAAACGCCCAGGCGACCAACTTGACCCGCTACGAAGAAAAGGATCTGCTCATCAAAGCGGACACCATTGAAGAATTGGCAGAGAAGACCGGCTTGGACGGCGGCAAGTTGGCGGCCGTCGTGGACGCCTACCGCGAGGGCATCGAAAAGGGCGAGGACGTCATGAACCGCACCAAGCTGCCCGACAGCTTCGAGGCGCCCTATTACGCCATTTATATGACGGCGGACCTGCGCCATACCCAGGGCGGACTTGTCACCGACGTGGCGGCACATGTGCTCACCGAGGACAATGAAGTGATTCAGGGCCTGTACGCGGCCGGCGGTGTGACCGAAGGGTTCTCCACCCACGCGGGCGCCGACTACATGTCCGGGAATGGATTGCTGCAGGCGCTGGTCTTTGGCAAGATCGCCGGAGAGCGCGCAGCCACCGAGGTGCGCGGAAGCGCCGAATACGTGCCCTATACCGGCACGGGCCTGGACAACTACAAGTAGCAGGAGACAGGGAAGAAACCATGGGGCAAGGGCGGTCGGTTGCGATCGCCCTTTTGTTCTTTTGCCCATGTACTGCAAAGGAACCGCCCAAATGGGGGCAGCGCAAATGAAGAGTCCGACAAAAGTGCTTGACAAGGAGGGCCGGGCGCTGTATACTGCGTTTGCGACAGGGCGTGACCGGTTTCCCTCCGGGGGAATGGCTGATTCCGGCAGTGCGGTTTGCCATAGCAGGCCCGGAACGGTCCCCGGCAGTTTTGCCAGGTGGTGAGACTTTGCCCAAGCGATATGGGCGGGGTCTCTTTTTGTTCGCCCTCTGAAGAGAAAGGAAGGATCCATTATGCAGGCTTTTCTGGCGGAATGCACCTGGCAGAGCCTCCTGATGTTGGGGGTAGGCGGTCTCCTGATCTACCTGGCGATTAAGCGGGACATGGAGCCTGCACTGCTTTTGCCCATGGGCTTTGGAACCATCATGGTCAACCTGCCCTTTGCCCACAACGCGGCGATCACTACCCTGTTCAACATGGGCATCGCCAACGAGCTGTTTCCCCTGCTGCTGTTCATCGGCATCGGCGCCATGATGGACTTCGGGCCTTTGCTGGAGAACCCCAAGCTTCTGCTCTTTGGCGCGGCGGCCCAGGCGGGCATCTTCCTGACCCTGGGCATCGCCCTGGCGATTGGGTTCAGGCTGGAGGACGCGGCGTCCATCGCCATCATCGGGGCGGCGGACGGCCCTACCTCCATCTATGTGGCCAACTACTTCCGCTCCCAGTACCAGGGCGCCATCATGGTGGCAGCATACTCCTACATGGCCCTGGTGCCCATCATTCAGCCCCCGGTGATCCGGCTTTTGACCACCAGGAGAGAGCGGTTGATCCGCATGGAATACAAGCCGGGCAAGGTGACGCGCCGCAAGCGCATCCTGTTCCCCATCATCGTCACCCTGATTGCGGGCACCATCGCCCCCGCCTCCGCCGAGCTGATCGGCTTCCTCATGTTCGGCAACCTGGTCCGGGAGTGCGGCGTGCTGGACAGCCTGTCCGCCACCGCCCAGAACGTCCTGGCCAACCTGATCACCCTGGTGCTGGGGTTGACGGTGTCCCTGAAAATGCAAGCGGAGCTGTTTGTGAATACCGCGACGCTGATGATTATCGGCCTGGGCCTGGTGGCTTTTGTGTTGGATACTGCGGGGGGCGTGCTGTTTGCCAAGCTGCTCAACCTGTTCCTGCCCAAGAAGGTGAACCCCATGATCGGGGCGGCGGGCATCTCCGCTTTCCCCATGAGTTCCCGGGTGATCCACAAGATGGGCCGCAAAGAAGATCCGGAGAACTTCCTGCTGATGCACGCGGCGGGCTGCAACGTGTCGGGACAGATCATGTCCGTCATCGCCGGGGGCATTTTGATTGCCATGGTGGAACGGATGATCGGGTGAACGGGGATATCCCCACTACCGCTGTTCAGGCATCACATAAAAAGAGGCTTCCGCAGTCAAAAGACGCGGAAGCCTCCCTTTTTCAGGGGGATCCGGAATTAGTCGTACAGGTTCTGGGCGATCTCTTCGTTGTCGATATTCTCGGCAGTGTAGAACGCGCAGCCGGTGTCGGTGTCGGCGACGGTTTCGCCATTGGAGACGGCCAGGAGCAGGTCGATGGTCACGCGGCCGATGCCCACGGGGGCCTGGGTCACAGCACCATACATGACGCCGTCCCTGATGGCAGCCTTCAGGGTCGCACCGGAGTCGAAGCCCACGGCGATGATGTCGCTGTCGCCGGTGCCGCAGACGTACAGGTTGCCGTCGGCAGCCACGACGCCCTCAGCAGCGGTCTGGTTGGAACCGAACACGGCGATGGTGTCGGCAGCGTTCAGCAGAACGGCAGCCTCGTTGGCGCACAGCTCCACGGTGGTCTGGGAGGGCACGCGGGCTTCGATGATGATCTTGGCGTCGGCTTCGGCCACCGCGCCGCCCTTGTTGCCGTTGACGTAGAACTCGTTACCGGTGACGGCAACGCCCCAGCCTTCGGCGCCGGCCAGCTCGATGATCTTGTCGATGAAGCCCAGACCGCGCTGGGTCACGGACTCACCGGTGGCGTCCTGGTTGACTTCGCCGATGCGCACGGCGCCTTCGGCGGCGGCGATGCGATCCTTGATCTTGGCCCACATGCCTTCGGCTGCTACGCCGCCGGCATAGTAGTTGTCGGTGGAAGCGTTGGCATACACGGCGCCTTCGGGAGCGCCGGGCACACCGGAGTCAAAACCGATGATCGGGATGCCCGCGTCCATGGCCTGCTGGAGCAGCTCCATGAAAGCTTGCTGGTCCACCGCGGCAAAGCCGATGGCGGCAGGATTGGCGTTCAGGGCGTTCTGGAACTGCTGCACCTGCTGGGCAATGTCGGACTCGGAGTCGGGCCCCACGAAATTCATGGTGATCATTTCGTAACCGGCTTCGCCGTTGAGGACTTCGATCTCGGCTTCGGCGCCCTTGAGGACGGCCTGCCAATAGGTGGACTGGAAGCCCTTGGACACGATTTCAAAGTGGTAGGTGGGCTGTTCAGCCGTTGCGACGGTGACCATGGACAGAGCCATGATCAATGCGAGGATGAGTACGAGTACTTTCTTCATAATAAGTACCTCCTATAGAATTTATGCACACGCCCCACAGGGCGGATACATCGGTCTATGCGCGCTTGCTGTGGCGCATCATGTCCACGGTGACGGCGCCCAGCAGGATGCAGCCGGTGATCAGCAGCTGCCAGTCCGCGTTCAGCCCGATGAAGGGCAGGCCGGCCTGCAGCACAGAGATCAGCAGCACCCCCAGGAAGGTGCCCACGATGGAGCCCGAGCCCCCCGTCATGGCGGTGCCGCCGATGATGGCGGAACCGATGGCGTTCAGCTCGTAGCCGGCGCCCTGGCCCGGGGTGATATTGGAGAAGGTGGCGGCGTAGGCGATGGCTGCCAGGCCGGTGAAGAAGCCGGAGATGATGTAGGCCAGCACGTGCCAGCGGACGACGCTGACGCCGGACAGCTTGAGGGCCTCTTTGTTGGAGCCGATGGCGATGGCGTAACGCCCCACCCTTGTGTGTTTCAGCACGAATTCCATGATGATCACCAGGAGAACCATCCAGACGATACCGAGTGGAACGGGGGTGCGCCCGCTTTCCGTGCGCAGCACGATCTTGAAGATGCTGCGGAACCAGGCCCCCGTCTCGGCACCGTCCGGCCAGGTGCCGGAGAAGTTGTTGGTGAGCACCGAGCCCATGCCCCGGCAGAACATCATGGCCGACAGGGTCACGATGAAGGGGGGGAGTTCCAGCTTGGCCACGATCAGGCCGTTCACGGTGCCGATCGCTACGCCCATCAGCACGGTCACCAGCATGGCGGGCCAGATGGACCAGCCGTTGATGCGGATGAGGAAGGATCCCACCAGGGAGTAGCAGATGAGGCCGGTCCCCATGCTCAGGTCGTTGCCCCCCGTGATCAGGGGGAAGGTGACGCCGATGGCCATGAGCAGCAAGTAGTACATATTGCTGCAGATCTGCACGACGGTGGTATACTTGCGGAAGGAGGGGCTGGCGGCAAAGAAAACCAGGTAGACCAGCACCACGGCGGCCAGGATCACCAGCCGCTGGAACACGTCCGACCGGACAAAGGAAGAGGCGCTTCTGCGTCCTGCCAATTTTGCTTCCATGGTGAATCTCCTTTCTATCGGTCGGTCAGTTCTTGCGCCGGCGGCTGAGGGTGTCGGCGATGACGGCGCCCAGCACGATCAGACCGGTCAGCACATACTGATAGGAAATGGTGAAGCCCATGGCCAGGATGCCCTCCTGCATGATGGCCACGATGAACGAGCCGATGACGGTGCCCAGGATGGAGGCCAGGCCCCCCGCCATGGAGGTGCCCCCCATGACGCAGGCCGCGATGGCTTCGTTGTTGAAGGTGTCCCCCTTGCTGGGCTGTACCGTGGTGTAGCAACCCACGTAGAAGATGGACGCAAAGCCCGCCAGCGCGCCGCAGATGATGAAGGCCAGCATCTCCCAGCGCCGGGTGTCCACACCGGACAGGCGCACGGCCTCCCGGTTGGCGCCCAGGCAGATCATGTAGCGGCCCGCCCGGGTCTTGTTCAGCAGGATGGCGCAGAGGACGGCCACCACCAGCAGGATGATGGCCCCCATGGGGATCATCACCTTGCCGCTTGCGGTCTGGATCTCGTAGTTGGACAGATATCGGTACCAGCCGTTGGCCATGGAGGCGTTGGGCCAGGACACGTTCTGGGTCTTGGTGAAGAGGGAACCCACGCCCTTGGCCACCTGCATCAGGGCCATGGAGGTGATGAAGGAGGGCAGGTGCAGATAGGCTACGAAGGCGCCGCCGATGGTGCCAAAAACTGCCCCGATGAGTACGCACAGGAACAGGGACAGGATCAGCGGGAAACCGTAGTTGTTCAGGCAGTAGCCCGAGATCAGGGCCGACGTGAACATCACCGGCCCGATGGAAAAGTCGATGTTGCCCGTGGCAATGACAAAGGTGACGCCCAAAGCCAGGAAGCCGATGAAGTAGCCATAGTTCATGGCGCTGGTGAACCGGGCGTAGGTGAGGAACTGGTTGCCGTGGTTGAGAACGGCGGACAGCACCTGGAAGAGCAGGGAGATCAACACGATGACCCCCAACAGCACGACCCGGTTGAAGCCGATGATGCGAACCAGCTTGAGGGATTTGAATTTGTTCAGTGCTTCTTTCATTTTTTACCCTCCTGCATATCGATGTCCCGGGTCGCAAGGTTCATGATCTTTTCCTGGGTGGCTTCGGCGATGTCCAGTTCCCCGGTCTTCTTCCCCTCGCACATCACCAGGATCCGGTCGGACATGCGCAGGATCTCCGTCATATCGGAGGAGATCATGATGATGGACTTGCCCTCCCGGGCCAGCTGGTTCATCAATTCGTAGATCTCCTGCTTGGCGCCCACGTCGATGCCCCGGGTGGGCTCGTCGAAGATCATGATGCGGGAGTCGTTCACCAGCCATTTGGCGATGACCACCTTTTGCTGATTGCCGCCGGACAGGTTGATGACCAGCTGATGGATACTGGGGGTCTTGGTCTGCAGCGTCTCCACATACTGGGTGGTCACTTTTTCCTCTTCGGGCTTGTTGATGAACAGGCCGCTGGTGTACTCTTTCAGGGTGGCCAGGGTGGAGTTTTCCACGATGCTCTTTTTCAGCACGATGCCGTAGCGCTTGCGGTCTTCCGACAGGTAGCTGATCCCCTTTTCCACCGCGTCCTTGGGGGAGGTGATGTCTACCTTGTTGCCGTCGATGTAGATGTCGCCGCTCTGCTTGGGATCCGCGCCGAAGAGGGCCCGGGCGGTCTCGGTACGCCCTGCGCCCACCAGCCCGGCGAAACCCAGGATCTCGCCCTGGCGCAGCTCGAAGCTGACGTCCTGCACCATCTTGCCCGCGTTCAGATGCTCCACCTTCAGCACCACCGGGGCGTCGGGGGGGCAGTGGCTGTGGGTCTTGGGCTCTTCGTAAATGACCCGGCCCACCATCATGTTGATGATGTCTTCCTTGGTGCAGTCCTCGGTGATCAGGGTGCCGATGTACTGGCCGTCCCGCATGACCGAGACGCGATCGGTGATGAGCTTGATCTCGTCCATCCGATGGGAGATGTACACGATACCGTAGTCGCGGCTGCGCAGATCCCGGATGATGGCGAAGAGCTGCTCGATCTCGGTGTCCGTGAGGGCTGCGGTGGGCTCGTCAAAGATGATGACCTTGGCTTCGTGGGAGATGGCTTTGGCGATCTCGCACATCTGCTGCTTGGCCACCGTCAGGTTGCTCATGGTTTCCTTTGGGTCGATTTCGATGCCCAGCTGGACGAACAGCTTGCGGGCTTCTTTGTTCATTGCACCGTCATCGATCACGAAACCCTTGCGGGGTTCCCGCCCGATGAAGATGTTCTGGGCTACGGTCAGGTGCCCCATCATGTTCAGCTCCTGGTGCACGATGACCACGCCGGCCTGCTGTGCTTCCCGGGGATTGGCAAAGTCTACTTCTTTGCCCTCGTAGATGATGGTGCCCGCATCCTTGCTGTAGATGCCCGTCAGCACCTTCATCAGGGTGGACTTGCCTGCGCCGTTTTCCCCCATCAGCGCGTGCACCTCGCCCTTGCGTACTTCAAAATCCACCCGGTCCAGGGCGTGAACGCCGGGGAAGGACTTGTCGATCCCCTTCATGGTCAAAATAATCTCACCCATAGCATATCCCTCTTTCAATGCAGCCGACAATTTGATCGGCAAAACCTACCACAACAGTATACAAGACATGTATACATCTGTCAAGCGGCTTTTTTTGCTGTAAGGCAGTCGTAAAGGCATTTTATACCATTTTATCCTACCGATTGGCCAGGTACCCCGCAGCATAATTGTAGTCTTCCGCCATCTCCCGGACACAGTCGAAGAGCAGGGCTTCGGGCTCAGAGGGCAGTTGGCCGTCCCGCACCCTGGCGTACTGGATGGGCATGTACTGGTGCAGCATGGACAGGGGAATGTGTACCCCCCGCAGGTTGCCCAGCAGTGTATCCATGGCCCTTTGGACCTCGGGGAGGGCGAAGTAGTAACGGCAGCGGTCGGAGAAGCTGAACCTGCGCTTCAGAGCCAATTGTTCCTGGGTGCCGTGGTAGTGCCGGGCCCAGTTGCCCGGGGCTTCCAGCATGACCCGTTCCAGGGTCCCCATGAAGTCCGCCCGCTTTTCCCGGGGGATCAGGTATTCCTCCATGAAGCTGAGGGCGAACAGCCCCGCCCGCAGGGCGAAGGTTGCGGCGGGCCCCACCTTCAGGATGGCGATGCCGTCCTCACACATTTCCCGGAGATGCTTCGGCGACTGGTAGTCTGTGGAATGTCCCTCCAGGGTGATGCCCAGCTCCCGGGCTTTTTCACACAGGGCTGCGGCGGCCGATCGGCGGTAATGGTGGATTTCGTCGTCCCCGAACTCTACCCCGGGCTGCACCACAACGCCCACGATGTGTTGGAAGGCGTCCGCAAGCCCCTGGGTTTCAAACACCTGCCGGTACACCGCTATGGTGTGTTGCAGGGCGGAAGGGTCCGTGACCGGGACGCCTTCTTCCGCCTGGGTGGCGCCCCCGGGGATGGGGACCTCGCTGCCGATGATGTACACCGGGTGCACCGCGTCGGGCTCCCGCTCCAGCAGCCGGGCGTAGGCCTCGTCACAGGCCTTGTACAGCCGGGCGCCCCGCCTTGCGATGGTCTCGTCGCTTAAAGGGACGTCCGTTGGGTCGTCCGCCAGGCGCATGCTGGTATCCAGGTGGATCTTGGTGTATCCTGCCAGTACGAAGAGGCGCACCAGTTCCTCCGCCTTGGCCATAGCGCTCTCCTCCGGCTCTCCTGCCCAGGTAAGGGGACCCAGGTGGTCGCCCCCCAGCAGGATGCACCCTCGGGGAAAACCCGCTTTGTCGGCGATGGCGTACACATGGTTTCGGTAGTCCACGGGCTGCATGCCGGTGTAGCCGCCGAACTGGTTTACCTGGTTGGCGGTGGCCTCCAGCAGCACCGGGGCGTCAAAGCGCTTGGCCTGCTCCAGAAGCGCCCGGATCACCAGCCCGTTGGCCGTGCAATAGGAGGGGATACCCTTTCCCTTCTCCTGCAGGATCTTGCGGATGGGATTGATGTTCATCTGTACCCTGTCCCTTCCCTATTTGTTTTCGTAGCCATGCCAGCCCGGGATGGTGCCGTCCACGTCCCACAGATCCTGCCAGGTATCCGCCCCTTCCCACAGGAAGACCTGCCCCTTGATCAGGCGGCAGTTGCGCTCCGCGCCTTTCATCTGCTCCATTTCCAGGGCGGTGAGTTTGTCTTCGGTGAGGGCGCGCAAATTGGCCAGGGCATTGCGCCGCTTGGTGGTGAAGGGAATGGGCACCTGTCCCCGCTGGGCAGCCCACTTCAGGCACACCAGGGCGGGATGGATCCCGTGGGCCCGGGCGATGGCCTGCACCGCTTCCTGGTCCATGTCCACCAGGTCCCCCTCTGCCTTGTCCCGGTCGGGCCGGGCGGGGGAACCCAGGGGGCAGTAGCCGATGGGCTGTATCCCATGGTCCAGGCAGAACTGGAACAGCCTGCCCTGCTGGAAGGTGGGGTGCATCTCCATCTCGTTGACGGCAGGCTTGATCCGGGCATCCCGGAGGATCAGGGACAGCTTGGGGATGGTCACGTTGGACACGCCCAAAGCCTTGACCAGCCCCTGGTCTACCAGTTCCTCCAGGGCGCGCCAGGTGGTCATGAACTCCTCATGGATGTAGGGCCGGGAATTGGGATGCCGGGCATCGCCGCTGCAGCCCGGTTCGTGATAGTTGGGGAAGGGCCAATGGACCAGATACATGTCCAGGTAGCCCACCTGCAGGTCTTCGATGCTCTTTTTGCAGGCCGCCACCGCTGCCTCGGGCTCATGTTTGTCGTTCCACAGTTTGCTCAAGATGAAGAGCTCCGACCGGGGCAGCCCTTCTTTCAGGGCCTCGCCCAGGACTTCCCCCACTTCGGGCTCGTTGCCGTAGCAGGCGGCGCAGTCGATGTAGCGGTAGCCCATCCGCAGCGCTTCCCGGACGGTGTTCGCCACCAGGGCGGCATCTGCGTGGTCGGAGCCGAAGGTACCCAGCCCGATCCCGGGCATCTTTGCCCCGGTATACAGCGTTTTCCGGGGGATCAGCGCCTGGTCCACCGCATCCGGTGCGGGCTGAAACGTCTTCATGGCAATCCCTCCCGTGTAGTTGTATGTGGATGGGTATAATTATACTCCAAAAGGGGCTGAAGTGTCAATGAAATGCGGGACAGGGTCGGCATCCCTTTTTTCCATCGTTTTTCCGTCAGGAACAAGATCCCGGCTGCACAGCCTCTGCACAGCCGGGGCGAAAAACCATTTGGGGAAACCCTACTTCACCACGCCCTTGGACAGGATGATGTTGCCGTAAATGCGCTCCTCGCCGCTCTGCACGATGGCGTAGGCCTTTTTGCTGCGCTCGTAGAATTCGAAGCGCTCGATCTTTGCCAGCTCGGTGTCCGGGCCGAACTCGTTCTTCATGACCGCGTCGAACTCGCCCCAGATGGCGGGGGTAGCCATACCGGAAGCCTGGTCGCTGTCGGTCATCCGCATGATGGCGGCAGGGGCCTCACAGTAGGTGTCCAGAGGGAATACCTTCACGATCTCCCGCAGCAAGGTGACTGCGTCGATGCCGGGAAAGCTCACCAGGCGCTTGGCCATGGTCACTCCCGGGAAATTGCCGTCCACAATGACGAGTTCATCCCCGTGTCCCATATCGCACAGGATCTTCAGCAGGTCGCCGGTGAGCAATTTGCTCATGCCTTTCAACATACAAAGCACTCCTTATTGCTTGTTTGAATCCTGAGGGCATGGTATCACCAAAAGCCCGGTCTGTCAAGACGCCGGGGCCTCTCGTTGCACCGGCTTTCAGGGAAAACTGCTTGACAGCATCGTGTTTCGTGATAGAATGGGGCCATGAATACCGTGATTGAGATCAAGGAATACGGGGCCCGTATCGGCGGCGGATGCTTTGGCTTCATCGCCGGGCCTTGCTCGGTGGAGAGCGCCGGGCAGATCCATCGGATAGCTGCCCGGGTCAAGGCTGCCGGGGCTTCGTTTTTGCGGGGCGGCGCCTTTAAGCCCCGCACTTCCCCCTATGGCTTTCAGGGGCTGGGGGCCGAGGGCATAGAACTTTTGGTGCAAGCGGGGCGGGAACAGGGCTTGGCGGTGGTGAGCGAAATCATGGACATCCGCACCATCGACCTGTTTGAAGGCGTGGATATCCTCCAGGTGGGCGCCCGCAACACCCAAAATTACGATCTCTTACGGGAGCTGGGCAGGACCCATAAACCCATTCTTTTGAAGCGGGGCATTGCGGGCACCATCAAAGAGCTGCTGCTGAGCGCCGAGTACATCATGGCCAGCGGCAACCAGCAGGTCATTTTGTGCGAGCGGGGCATCCGTACCTTTGACGGAGGCTATACCCGCAATACCCTGGACCTGTCCGCCGTGCCGGTGCTGAAGGAGCTGACCCACCTGCCGGTCATCGTGGATCCCAGTCATGCCACGGGGCGGGCTTCCCTGGTGGAGCCCATGGCCCTGGCGGCGGCAGCCTGCGGAGCGGACGGGCTGATGATCGAGGTCCACGACGACCCCGGAAAAGCCCTGAGCGACGGGCATCAGTCCCTTACCCCGGGGCAGTTTGAGCGCCTGGTCGGCCGGGTTCGGGCGGTGCGTGAGGCGCTCAAGTAGGGGAAAAGGAAAAGAGATTACAGAGATACCAATGCCACAAGGGGGGTTGTCCTGAACTTTACAATTCCTTCCATTGACAGAAGCCGGCCAAACTGCTAAAATATTTTACGCTGGTTTGTCAAGGAGAGATGGCCGAGTGGTTGAAGGCGCTGGTCTTGAAAACCAGTGATGTCGAAAGGCACCGGGGGTTCGAATCCCTCTCTCTCCGCCATGCACATGGAGAAGTACCCAAGTGGCCGAAGGGGCTCCCCTGCTAAGGGAGTAGGACGGGTTGACTGTCGCGAGGGTTCAAATCCCTCCTTCTCCGCTTTTCAGTAAGCTTTGTGCGGCAAGGGTTTTCGAACAGAAGCCCTTGCCGCATAAAGGTTTTGGGGCTGAAAAGTGTTTATCTGTCGCTGAAATATAAGCGACAAATACAGACAGTTAAGGAAAATAGTGCACACGAAAGTGCACACGGAATCCAGCAAAAAGAGCCCGCCCCGCATATGACAGGGTGGGATCACCGCTCCAACCGGGACAAGAGAGGGGGGATAAGGGATGAGGAACCACATCACCGACGAACCACCCATCACACTGGGCAAACTTACCAACTACCGGGAATGGGGGCTGATGATGTGGCGCGACGGCTTCGGGCGCTGGGAAATATGCTTGGGCAATTGGTCAGATTTGTGGGACGATAGTGTTCTCAAATTCCGCGACCTGGCAATCGACCTGAACGCGCCATACAAGACGGGAGATTGCGACGACCTGACCAAGTTCCTGATCAGCAACGGCAAGTTGTGGGCGACCGTCGCGGATGACGAGGGGGATAGGCTTCCCGAGCTTCTGGACGCGCACGTGGCTGTAACCGTTTACAATTATGGCGATCTTATGATTGTCTGCCCGGTGCTTTAGAACCAACCTTAGTCCGGACCCAGCGCAAGCGGCTTTGCACAATATGGTTTATCCAATGGAATTGTGCAGCGAGCATGGTGTCCTTTCTTGGTATCCCAATATTGCACGTGGCTCATCTATTCAGACAGTACCATTGAAATAACCTTCCTCCGCATAGTACTTTCCAATTTGAAAAAAAGCAGTCCGGAAGAGAAACAAATAAGAATATTTATTGCTCCCCAAACAAGGAGGCTCGCAGCATCTGTTTTGCTGCCTGTCATTTTGTATACTGCTGGGAATCCATACCCATACCAAACTTTTTGCATCAAAAACACATGCAAAGACGCTTCTCCCATAACAACAAACTTGCTTTTTCTTATGTTCCCGTATCTTCTAAGCAATACAACCATGATAGCAAACACATAAAATGCAACAAACATAGAGGTTGATTTCCACTTTCCAAATAACACAAACTCATAAACATACCGATTCAATATGATATATGTTACGCCAATACAATACGAAACCGCAATGGCTGCTTTGCTGAAACGCTTATCTTTGGTTTGATACAAATATATACCACTGGCTATCAGAAAAGTATATCTGAAAATAAGAAGCCGATAAAGATGAACCGAAACACCATAATGATAAACGTATATTTCAAAGAGCAAGTTTAAAACAAACGCTACCAGTAAGCCGAGAACGGGCTTGCGTCTCATGAAAAAAAACAACATGGGAAAGTATAACATCATTTGAAACAATATTGGGATATAGTAACTCCCGGGCCCGGAAAGTCCAATCATGAGCCATGAGATTGAAATGTTCAATTCTTTTGAAATACCCGAAAAATAGAATCCTGATTTCAATACCGTCTCCAGACATATCAAGCAAACATAGGGGAGCAGAATACCAATGAAAGAAACAAAGAATCTTTTTGGAGCAAAATATCCTCTGATTCCATATCTGGATATCCCTATTGATTCTACATAGCCCGAAACCACCATAAAAAACGGCACAGCCATGTCGATGAGCAGAGGAAAGATGGGACAGTTTCTTTGTTCATTGCTCCAGGGCAGATGCGTTATAATTACAAAAACGGCACTGATTATCTTGATAAAATCTAATAGGTAATTCCTGCCAGAGCCAGGAGTTTTCTTGTCAATTGGAACACTGAAGCAGTTCGTCGCCGACATATCATCATCAGCGCAAAGATTACGAGACTGGAGGATATCGAATTGTTCCCCACAAGTCTCGGCCGGCTTCGATTCCCTTACTCCATTCCTGGGATCCATAATGAACGATACCTCCCGACGTACACAAATAAATCCTCCCGCGGCGCACCGCACACACGAAACATGCAGGTGCAGGAGGAACTGTTATCATTGTAATGATGGTATACATCTGCCGGCCATTCGTCAAGTTACGTTTTGTTAAACGACCAAAAGCCGAGCTCCAATCAAAAAAGGCAAAACAGCCTGCCTTGGATTGCCTGCTGATAAACTCCTGCATATATCTTGCGCGGTTTCTAAAGCCAACGGGCAACAGGTGGACGAGCCTGGGGACAGGAGGTGCAGATGCCTGCGCTTTAGCCCCATAGCCCGATGGAGGCTAACGTCAGGCCTGTCAAAACAAGTGAATTCCCCTATTGACAAAAACATCTGTTTCGGTTATGATAAAGGAAAGAAACCGGTCTGGTTTGGAACGGTCGGTTTCTTTTTACAAAGCTTCTGCTATGAGATCTGTCATGAGAATCGGTTTTGGCTCAAGCCAAATAATATAAAAATGGAGGGAACCCCTATGAAAAAAATTCTGGCTATCATCCTGGTTCTGAGCGTATTGCTCTTCAATGTGGCAATGGCCGAAGACCTTCTGCAGGAAATGGACATCGCTTTCTTGCCCAAGTCTGTCGGCGGCGCATGGTTTACCCGTATGTATGAGGGCGGCATAGAAGTCTACGCAGCCGAGTCCGGCTCCACCTCTTTCCAGTCCGGGCCCAGCGCCGGTGATGCCGCTGCACAGAACCGCTGTGTACAGGATGCCGTCGCAGGCGGCGTGGAAGTCATTGCAGTTTGCCCCTTCTCTCCGGAGCAGATCGATGCGGATCTGGGCAAGGCCAGGGAAGACGGCATCATCGTCATTTCCAACGAGGGCTCGACGCTGGTTAACATCGATTACGACATTGAGGCCTTCAAGAACGCCGACTTCGGCGCCATGGCAGCGGATAAGATGGCCCAGGGCATGGGCGAAGAGGGTGAGATCATCGTCTTCGTCGGCAGCCTTGCTTCCACCGCCCATGTGGGCTGGGCCCAGGCCATTGTGGACAGAATGACAGAGGCCTATCCCAACATTGCGGTCGCCAATGAGGGTGGCGTGTTCATCGAAACGGGCAACAACGCCGCCAATTCCTACGAGAAGGCAAAGGAAGCCCTGAAGGCTTACCCCAATGCCAAGGCATGTTTCTGCCCCTCTTCTACGGATACCCCCTCCATCGCCCTCGCGATCCAGGAGGCGGGCCTGACCAACCAGATTACCTATGTGGCCGTGGGCCTGCCCAATGCCACCCGTACCTACATCGAAGACGGCTCCATCGATGTTCTGATGAGCTGGGATCCCGGCGAGGTTGCCCAGGCTATGTGCCGTGCTGCTGCCGCCGTCAAGACCGGTCGGGAACTAAAGACGGGGGATGACCTGGGCGTGTTCGGCTTCAACAGCATCATCGTTGAGGACAAGGTCATCACCGGCACCGAGTGGCGCATGATCACCGCCGAGAACGTGGGCGAGTACAACTACTGATTCAAACGCGCCTTTGGGCGCCGACTGGTGAAGGGGGACACGCCCGGCTGACAGGGTCGGCGTGTCCCCTCCACTTATGTTACGGGCCGAAGCGGGAGAACGGTTGAAAGCGAAAGAGGGGAACGGTGTATGGCGGAACACATCCTGGAACTGCGGAACATTTCCAAAGCCTTTTCAGGCAACCGCGTTCTCAACAACGTCGATTTGATCATCGACCCCGGAGAGATCGTTTGCCTTTGCGGCGAGAACGGAAGCGGAAAGTCCACGTTGATCAAGATCATCTCCGGCGTATACACATTCGATGCCGGGGAAGTTACCATCAACGGCCGCTGTTACCATCGATTGTCGGCAAGACAGTCCATCGCCGAGGGCATACAAGTCATCTACCAGGATTTCTCGGTGTTTACCAACCTGAGCGTCGCCGAGAATATCGCCATGAACTACCGGGTACACAACAAAAAGCGCTTTATCAGCGATCGATTCAATCGGGAACTGGCCCGCTCGGCGTTGGCACAGACGGGGGTCGATCTGCCGCTGGATGCCATGGTGGAGCAACTCTCCGTGGCAGAAAAGCAGATCGTCGCCATATCCCGCGCCATCTGTCAGGATGTCCGGCTCATCATCATGGACGAGCCGACAACCGCCATCACGCAAAAGGAAATCGAAAAACTGTTTGAGATCATCCGCGGCCTGAAGAGAAAGGGCATCGCGGTTATGTTTGTCAGCCACAAGCTCGACGAGGTCATGGCCATCTGCGACCGGATCGTCATCATACGCAACGGGGTGATGGTCGTCGACAGCCAAGCCCAGGACTTCCCGCGGGAGAAACTCGTCTTTTTCATGACGGGGAAAGAGATCGAAGAGGAGGGGTTCCACTACGCCGGGGAAGAGACCGAAGCAAAGCCTCTGCTGCAGGTGGAAGGGCTTTCCCTTGCGGGCGCCTTTACCGATGTCAGTTTTTCGGTTCGCCCCGGTGAGATCCTGGCTGTAACCGGACAGCTCGGTTCCGGGCGCACGGAACTGGCGGAATCTCTCTTTGGGCTGCGCCCCGCCACTTCCGGTACCATATACATAGATGGGGTCGAAACGCCGATACGCAGTTGCAGGGATGCGCTGGACAACCGCATAGCCTATCTGCCCGAGGATCGGCTGAGCGAGGGGCTGATGCTCCGGCGCTCTTTGGGGGACAACTTTTCATCGGCGGTGATCGACAAGTTGACCAACCGTTTGGGCCTTGTATCCGAGAAGCGCGTGGAAGAATTGTCTGTGCGCTGGATGACCGACCTCAAAATGTCCCCCAAACACTATACCACCCTCGCCAGTGACTTTTCCGGAGGCAATCAACAGCGCATTGTCCTGGGCAAATGGCTGGCCTCCGAGCCGAGGATCTTCGTGCTCAACTGTCCGACGGTGGGCGTCGATGTCAAGTCCAAGAGTGAGATCCATGCCATCATCAGGGATTTGGCGGCGCAGGGGTTGGCCATCGTGCTGATGTCGGATGACGTGGGGGAGATCATGGCGAGCTCCAACCGCGTACTGATCATGCAGGGGGGGCGTGTTGTGTTCGAGAACGATACGGAAAAGGTCAGCGAGTCGGAGCTGAACGATCGCATCATCGGCGCGTACCGGGAGGAGGCAGTGAAATGAAGACAAACGTCCGCAGGATCGCGCTCAAAAGCGAGGTGCTTTCGCTGCTGTTGATCGTACTGCTGTGCATCGCCTTCAGCATCGCCAACCCGGCCTTTTTCCACATCATCAACATACTGGATCTGTTGAAGGTCTGCTCTTACCCAACCATCTTCGCCTGTGGGGTCATGATCGTGCTCATCAGCGGCGGTCTGGATATGTCGTTTATGTGGATCGGCATGTTCTCGGCGTACTCCACCAGCAAGATGCTGTCCCTGCTGCAGGTGGGGCAGGGGATCGTGATGCCGCTGCCGGTGATCTTCGCCATCAGCACCTGTATCGGTGCATTGCTGGGCAGTTTCAACGCGTTGCTGGTCAGCAAATTCCGCCTTCCCGTGTTCATTGCTACCCTCAGCTCTGCAAATATATTTATGGGCGTGATGTTTCAGTTCATCGGGTCTGAGTACATCTTCCCTGCGCAGATGCCTGTCCGCATGATCGAGTTTTCCAAGACGCTGCTCTTCACTACCCAATCCGCGGACGGAACTCCTGTGGGGCTGCACGCATCGGTGCTTGTGGCTGCAGGAGTCTGCCTGGTGGTGCACTTTATCATGCGCTATACCCTGGTCGGGCGCAGCGTGTACTGCATCGGCGGAGACGAGGCAGCGGCCGAGCGCGTGGGCTTCAGCCGTACCCGGACGCGGCTGTTTATCTTCATGTTGGCGGGCGCCATCGCAGGGCTGGCCGGGATCGTGGGTGTCAGCAACATCCAGGTCGCCAACCCCTACGACTTCCAGAACCGCGAGCTGACGGTGACTGCGGCGGTGGTCATTGGGGGGACCCGGATCACCGGGGGTTCGGGCAGCGTCATTGGCGTGGTTCTGGGGGTCATCCTGACGAACATCATATCCCAGAACCTGGTTCTCATCGGCGTGCAGCCGGAGTACAGCAAGTTCGTGTTCGGTATCCTGGTGCTGTTTGCGGCGACCGTGCAGGGGCTGCAAACCAAGCTCCGGAACAGAAAGTGAGGGCTGCGGCATATGAAAACCACAACCAAAAGATTGCTGAGGCGTATTGACCGCAAGACCGTCCAGCTGCTGCTCCTGGCGGTGGTGCTGTTCGTGGTGATGATCATCCTGAAGGGCGATAAGTTTCTGCGGGCAAAGAACATCGAATCGATGCTCTTTCAGCTGGTAGAGCCCGGCCTGTTCGCCATGTGTATCGGCCTGGCCTATCTCTCCAAGGGAATCGACCTGTCTGTCGTTACCATAGCCAACCTGGTGGGGGTGGTCAACGGCATCATGCTGCGCACTTGCCTGGCCCCGGACGGCTCCAATGTGGGTATGCTGCTGGCCCTGTGTGTGGTCATAGCCGTTGGCGTCGGCCTGACCTGCGGCATCATCAACGCCTTTTTCATCTCCAACATCGGGATATTTCCCATCCTGGTGACCTTGGGTACCCAGAACTTGTTCATGGGCATTGCCATGATGCTGACACAGGGCCGTGCCGAGGGCAACTTCCCCCAGCCATTGATGGATTTCGGAAACGCAATGGTCGGTCCGATCCCGTTGTTGACGCTTCTCTTCTTGCTGCTCTACGCGCTGATGTGTGTGGTGGTGCACAGGACCCCATATGGGCGCAAGCTGCAGTGGATGGGTTCCAACAGCAAAGTCACCTGGTACACCGGCATCAACAATCGCCGCATCACCTACGTCACATACATACTCAGCGGCCTGTTGGCGGCGCTGGCGGGCTTGGTCATCATGGCGCGAACCAATTCCGCCAAGGCGGACTACGGAAGCACCTATGTGTTCCAGGCACTGTTGACCTGCGTGCTCGCGGGCATATCCCCCCTCGGCGGCACGGGGAAATACTACAATTTGATCCTCTCCATCATCACCATACAGATCACCAGCACAGGATTCAACCTGCTGCGCATCAGCCCCCTGATCCGCGACTCCATATTCGGTATCCTTCTGGTGCTGTCTATCTTCATCGATTACGTATCCCAGACCCAGCGAACCCGCCGGCTCAATCGTGCGGCCATACGGCAGTTGCAGCAGGCCGGAGAGAAAGAAGCGGTGGAATAATAGGGGGGTCTGCGCGCCGCTTCGCTTATATTTCCTGTGCGACCGCGCCAAACAACGCGGTCGCCCCTGTCTAACGGAAAAGGACGGGCTCCGCTTGCAAGTGCGGGACCCGTCGTAGATCATTGTTCAGGATTATTTGATCAGTTTGGTCAGGAGTTCGCCGGCGTTCTCCGGGGTGCAGACCTCGCCGCCGACGACGATCCACTCTTCCACTTCGCCGCCGTCCAGGTAGGTTTTCACGGCCTTGATGACCTCAGAACCCTGTCCCGGCAGGGACTGGTTCAGGGAGGCGGAAATCTGTCCATCCAGCACGGCCTGCAGGCCTTCGGGGGTCCCGTCAAAGCCGGAGATGAGCATCTCTTCCACACGGCCGGCGGCCACGATGGCGTTGTAGGAGCCGATGGCCATTTCGTCGTTCAGGGCGATGACCAGATCGATGTCGTCGTACTTGACCAGGAAGTTCTCCATGGTCTCCTGGGCCTGGGCGCGGGAGAACTTGGCTTCCTGGCTGTCCAGCAGGTTGACGCGGCCGTCCTCGGCGATGGCGCGCTCGATGCCGGCGATACGATCCAGCGTGGTCTGGCCGGTGCGGTTGCCGTCGATGATGATCAGGTTGATGGTCTCATCCTCGGGGAACTGGGCGAACATGTACTTTGCGATATCATAGCCGCCCTGCTCGTTGCCGACGCCCACGAAGGAAATGACCTCATCGCCCTCGTTGAAAGCGCGGGTGTTGGTGGTAAACACCGGGATACCTGCTTCGTAGGCCTTGGTCAGGGCGGGAACGATGCCAGCCGAGTCCACAGGGGCGATGCAAATGGCGTCCACTTCCTTCTCGATGGCATCGAGAACCGCATTGTACTGCTGATCCGCGTCCTGGGTTTCCAGGGGGGAGTTCTCGGTGACCTTTACACCGATTTCTTCGCCCATGGCGATGGCGGCGGAAGCAAGGTAGCGCCAGCCGGCGGAGGTGTTGTCCTTCAGGATGAGGGTCACCTCGTATTCCTCTGCACAGGCGGATACGCCCGACAGCAGGAACAGGACGGCGACAAAGAGAACAAGGATCTTCTTCATGTGGATTTCCTCCTTTTTATTTTGTTCTGCATTGCGCAGAAACCGTGTCAGTGCTTCTTTTTGGCAGTGTTCCGGTCGATGAGGACAGCCAGGATGATGATCACTCCGGTTGCGCCCACCTGCCAGTTGGAATCGATGCTCAGCAGCGTCATGCCGTTGGTGATCAGGGTCAGGATCAGGGCGCCCACCACCACGCCGAACACATTGCCATGCCCCCCCTTGAAGGAGATGCCACCGATGGCCGCAGCCGCGATGGCCTCCTGGGCGAATTCAGAGCCTATGGTTGGCTCGGCACAGTTGAGCCGGGAGGTGTATACGATGCCTGCAAAGCCGGCAATGATGCCGGAGAGGATGTAGGCCATCATCAGGGTGGCGTTGACGTTGATGCCGGAGTAGCGGGCTGCCTCCCGGTTGGAGCCTACGGCGTAGATGCGTCTGCCCAGGGTGGTCTTGTTCAGCATCAGTCCGACGATCAACAGCAACAGGGCAGCGAAAATGATAGGGGTATGAATGCCCAGGATCCTCCCCCCTCCTATGAACTGGAAGGTGGAGGTGAAGTTGGAATAGACCAGGCCGTTGGTGAGGACGTAGGCAAGCCCGCGCGCGATCTGTTGGATACCGTAGGTCGCCAGGAAGGGGGGGATCCGCAGCCAGGCAACGCAGAAACCGTTGCAGGCGCCGATGAGGGCGCTGACGACCAGGATGCCCGCTATGCCGAACACCATGTCGCCGATGCCGTGCCCCAATTGGAAACGACTGCCGAAAAGAATGGAAGTCAGGGCTATGGTAGCGCCGACGGAGAGGTCGATGCCGCCCACCAGCATGCACAGCGCGATGCCCGTAGCCACCATCAGGGTGAGCGAGGAGACCCGCAGCACGTTCAGGATGTTGGTCATCGTGCCGAAAGAAGGGGAGACGATGACCAGCAACAGGAACATGACCAGTAAGATTGACAGCCGGGACAGGGTAGCCAAATGTTTCTTGATCCACTGCATCTGTCTCACCTCCTGTTTCGCGCGGCATCGATGGCGACGACGATGATCAGCACCAGACCGATGGCGATCATCTGCATTGCCGGGAGCATCTCGATCATGCTGAAGCCGTTTCGCAGTACCGATATGGTGAGCGCTCCGATGAAAGTGCGCCAGGGCGTGCTCCGGCCTCCCGTCATGGCTGCACCCCCGACGACGGCGGCGGCTATGCCGTCGAATTCCATGCCCAGGCCGTTTGCCGCGCTGGCGGCTGTCAGGCGCGAGGTCATGATGATGCCCGTGACTGCGGCGAGCAGCCCGCCCAGCAGGAATACCCGGAAGCGCGTACGGGTGGTGTCGATGCCCGAAAGTTCCGCTGCTTCGTAGTTGCCGCCGATGGCGTATACATAGGTGCCGAAGGGGGTGCGCCGCATCAGGAGGGAAAAGAGCACATACAGCGCCAGCATGATGAGCACGCTCACCGGCAGGATGCCGATGCTCCGGGTGATGACCCGGGCGCCCTTCATGGTGGTTTGCTGCACGCTGAGCAGGGAGCCGCTACCGATGAACTCAAAGGCGGCGTGTCCATTGACACGGATGGTCGTTCCCCCGGCGATGACCCGGGAGAGGGTCTCGCAAATCTTGGAGACGCCTAGGGTGATGATAAAGGAAGGGATGTTCGTACGGGAGAGGATCAGGCCGTTCAGGCTGCCCATCACCGCACCGGCGGCCAGGGCGACGAATATGGCCAGGACCAACAGAAGGGCGGGGCCTATGGGCGCCGGCGCCCAACTGAGCAGTTTGGCCGTGAGCATCCCCGAAAGGGAGGCGATGCCGCCCAGGGACAGGTCCACGCCGGTGGAGCATATGGCCAGGAAGGACCCAAGCGCCAGGATGCCGACCCCGGAGGCGCACTGGTTGATGACGTTCATGACGTTGGAAAGCTTCAGATACTTGGCCGGGCCGGTGAGCAGGGAAAACACCAGAATGATCCCCAGCAACAGAAAAAGCGTCATGGGAACCCTCTTCAGCACAGCCTGCACCCTGCGTCTACCGCTTTTGGCGTTCATCCGGCCACACCTCCCGTCGCATACGCTATGACTTCTTCTTGGGTGATGCCTTCGTAGCCCAACTCCTTTACGATGCGCCCCTCCCGCATGACGTAGATGCGATCGGCCAGGGTGAGTACTTCGGGAAGGTCGGAGGAGATCATCAGGATCCCCACGCCCTGGGTAGCCAGGTCATGGATCATGTTGTGGATCTCCTCTTTGGCGCCCACGTCGATGCCCCGGGTGGGTTCGTCGAAGACCAGGAATTCGGAATCGGTGGACAGCCACTTGGCCAGTACCACCTTTTGCTGGTTGCCGCCAGAGAGGTTGATCACATTGCGCTCCACGTCGGGGGTCACTATGCGCAGTTTGTCCCGGAATTCTTTGGCGATGCGACGTTCCTTGCGCAGATCCACGATGCCGGAGGGGAAGATGGTCTTCAGCCCGGCATGGGTGATATTGGTGCGGATGGGAAGATTCAATGCCAGGCCGAATTCTTTGCGGCTCTCGGACATGAAACCCATCTTCTGGCGGATGCAGCGAGTGGGCAGCGGCCGGGGGATGTCGCGGCCGCAAATGCGCACGCTGCCGCTGTCCCGGCGGGTGATGCCATATATGGCCTGGGCAAGTTCCGTGCGCCCTGAGCCCACAAGACCGGCAAGACAGACGACTTCCCCTTTGCGCACATAAATGGAAATATCCCGCAGAAGCTTGCCCTGGCTGAGGTTTTCCACTTCAAGGGCGTATTCCTCACGGCTGGTATTGACCGAACGGATGCGTTCTTTTTTCAGCTCGCGGCCTACCATCATGCGGATCAGGTCGTCCATGGCAACGTCTCCCGCGTTGCGGGTGCCTACGCTCTGTCCGTCCCGAAGCACGGTGATGCGGTTGCCGATGACCCGCAGTTCCTGCAGGCGGTGGGAGATGTAAATAATGGAAACGCCCCGTTCCTGCAGCGAACGGATGGTATCGAATAAGGTGTTGATCTCGCGATCGGACAGCGTAGCCGTGGGCTCGTCCATGATGAGGATCTCGGAGTCAATGCTCAACGCCTTGGCCAATTCGACGAGCTGTTGGTGGGCTATGCCCAAAGTCTCGACCTTGGCGTTGGGGTCGATGTCGACTTTGAGAAAATCCAGGATGCGTTGGGAATCCTGCAGCAGCTTTGCACGGTCAATAAAGCCGGCCCGGGTGCACGGCTCCCGGCCCAGGTATATATTTTGGGCGACGGTGAGGTTGGGTGCCAAATTGAATTCCTGAAATATGATGGCTATACCAGCTTTCTGTGCATCCCGGGGCGTCTGGAAGGTCATCTGCTTTCCATGCAGATAGATCTCTCCGCTGTCGGGATGGTACACGCCGGTGAGCACTTTCATCAGGGTGGACTTGCCTGCGCCGTTTTCACCCAACAATACATGCACCTCGCCCCTGCGCAGGTCGAAGGATACGTTGTCCAGGGCCTTTACCCCGGGAAACTCTTTGCATATGTTCCTGACTTCCAGGATGGTGTCACTCAAAAGAGGCCTCCTGACTCCCCCGTCGGGGGGCCGCCCGCCACCAAACAGCGGGCGGCGTCGCTTATTTGACTTCCAGAATGCCGGGACGCAGGTACTCCACGCCGTCGATGGTCTCCCGTACCACGGGGAAGGTGACAGGGAAGGTGGCAAAGATAGGGCCATCCTCGGTAACGATGAAGCCGTCCTCGGTTTTGGTGCCTGTGATGGAGGGGTTATAGCCGTAGACCTGGTTCAGGCGGACCTTCTCATGCGCTTCCTCGCTCATGAGGTAGAAGCCGTTTGTATAGCTCTGGGGACCGCCCTGGTGGTGGAGTTTCCACATTTCGGGGTAACCTGCCTCGGCATAGAGCTTTTTGGAGAGCTCAAACAATTCCAGATCATCCACACCGGGCTTGGTAGCGGCGGCCAGGACGTTCTCGATGTGCAGCGTCTTCTCATACTGTTCCTTCAGCTCTGCAGGCAAATCACCGAAGTAGGCCATACGGGTAATTTTGGTGATCAGACCCTTCCAGCGGCAATTGCAGGAGATCATCAGGAATTTCTCCAGTTTTTTGTCGGTGGCGATGGGATGGCGATAGTCGTAAATGCGGTGGTCAGTGGCCACCAGGAAGAGTACGGGATCCAGCCCCGCTTCCCACATGGCTGCGGATAAACCTCCGGCGATCTTGATCTCGCTGTCGCCGGGACGGATGGTGGGGATGTATGCCTCGATCACTTCGGAGAAACGTTTGCCCATGTGCAGATACCGGGCGATCTCATTTTCACAGAGCACTTTTTCCCGCTCCAGCAACAGAGCGTTGCAGTCTGCGGCGCCGGGCAGCGGGATGTCGGAAGCCAGTTTGCCATTGCCAACGATTTCCTGCAGGATCGCGGCGGTCTTGTTTTCGTACCAATACCAGCTTCTCTCCTCAAAGCCCAATTCGTCCAGTTTTTCTTCCACGAGCATGCGCTTGGTTTCGATGTTGTTGCACAGGAAATAGCGTTTCTCGGCTGTGATGAGCAGGGCACAGATGCCGCCCTCTACGTAACGGGTGACGATGTTGTCGCCGCCGGCAGTCATCCACGCAAAGTGCTCGGACTTGGAGATGTACAGGGCGTCCCAGCCCTTTTCCGCCATGTCGGCGCGCAGAAGGACCAGTTTGCCCTCGATCTCGGCAAGCCTTCCGGAAATGCTCATGTCCATGATGTACTCTTTCATATGTGGTTACCCCCTTTGTTGCTGTCTGCGGCCGGGTTATCCCGTCCACTATTCTTTACAGAAATTATAACATATTTGGCAGATGTCCGCAACAAGATAAAAAAAACAAAGCCTAAACCCAGGAGCAGCCCATTGCAGTTTTGGGTGTCCGAACCGTTCACAGCACTTGAAAACAGCTGACCATTTCCCGTATCCGGCTGGACGGTCAGTTTCTTGCGTGCGGTCGTTCCTGCTTTCGTAATTATTCGGGGTTCTGGTACCCGATGTACCCTCCACCAGTGTCTACAGAGGGAGCTGCGCGAACAAGGATTTCAAGCCTTCCTCAGGATCCTCCAGCGGGAAGTATTCAAGCCCAATGGCCTTGTCATACCCGCTGGCTTTCAGCGCGGCAAACACACTCTTGTAGCAGATCTCATTTTCTCCCAAAAGCTCATGTCGTCCGGGATTGCCGGCGGCGTGGATGTGCCCGATGAGGGAAATGCCTTCCCTTATGTTGGAGATCAGATTCCCTTCGCTGATCTGCTGATGATAAATGTCAAACAACAGCTTCACGTTGGGGCTTGCCGTTTTCCGCACGATCTCGAAGCCCTCGCCGGATGTGACGAGGTAATAGCCCGGGTGATCAACGAGCACATTGAGGGGCTCTATGGTGAGAACGATGTCGTTTTCCTCCAAGATCGGCGCACAGGCTCTGAGCCCGTTCACAATACAATCGCGTTGTTCTTTGCGGGAGGCGGTACTTGCCTGGCCGATCTGGGATATGAGGGTGGGGCATCCGAGGCGTTTTGCCACGGCGATGGATTCGCGCAATCCCTCGATGTATTCGCTTCGCCTTTCGGGATCGTTCAACGGGATGAATTTGGTGCACAGGGCAGCGGGCTTGAGCCCCGTACGGCGCTGGGCTTCTTCGATGGCAGGGATATCCTGATCCCACCAACTCCAGAATTCATAGTATTCCGCGCCGCTGCGTCGGATACGGAGCAATGCATCCTGGATCGAAACACCATCAAACACTGCGTTTGCACATACGGAGTAATACATACATTATCCTCCTCTTTTATATAGTATGAACATGGATAGGTCCTCCGACACTATCGTGACGCCCGGGACACTGTCCTGGTTTGCATCGCATTTATTGTATCACAGCTGAAGAGAAACCGTCAAACGCACTTGCTGCATGCAAAGTTGCCCTAATATGGGGTGTAGAAGAACATTACCGATATTGACCAGAAGATCATCTCAATGTACGCCAAGGGGATGACGACCCGTCAGATTGCCGATACGCTGAAGGAGATCTACGGATTTGATGTCCCGGAGGTTTTATCTTCGACGTAACGAACAAACTCGTTCCCCAGATTGAGGAGTGGCAGAAACGGCCTTTAAACGAGGTTTATCCGATGGTGTTCATCGATGCGATCCACTATTCGGTGCGGAGAGAACAACGTAATCCGGAAGCTGGCGGCTTATGTGATGCTGGGGAATACCTGCGAGGGCAGAAAGTAGTCCTTTTTATTTAGGTTGGTGAGAATGAAAGCGCGAAATACTGGCTATCTGTGCTGAACGAGCCCAAGAACCAGGGGAGTGGATGATATACAGATACTGTGCGCAGATGGACTTACGAGGATCAGCGAAATTATAGCGATGGCATAGTGCTTCAACAAATATGTGACCATACATTTTATGATTGACATAATTATCGCTATATAGTATGCTAAGTTAACTTCATAGCGTTAGGGAGGCACGAATATGTACAGATACATGGTCATTGGAGCTCACCCGGACGATTGTGAGTATGCGGCGGGTATTGCGCTGAAGTTGCTGGATCTGGGTCAAAAGGTTAAGTTTCTCACTGCGACCAACGGCTGCTCGGGGCATTACGATCAAATGGGCGGTGCCATAGCAGTTCGCAGGAAGCGTGAGACCGAAAAGGTCGCCGCGCTGGTAGGTGTTGAATATGAAATGCTGGAGATCGACGACGGCAGCTTGACTACCGGGTTGGCAGAGCGCAAGATGATGATGTGCTCTATCCGCGAATTCAATCCCGATGTGATTCTCACTCATCGTCCCTGTGACTACCATCCTGATCACCGGGCGACTTCCATGTTAGTTCAGGATTGTTCGTTCATGGTACAGGTACCGAATGTGTGTCCGCTTACACCGGCTATGGATCACATGCCTGCAGTATTCTATATGCAGGATTTTTTTAAAAAACCCTATCCTTTCCAGCCGGATTTGGTATTTGATATCGATTCGGTTTTTGATCGAAAAATGGAGATGCTTCATCAGCACACGTCGCAGATGTACGAGTGGCTACCTTGGGTCGATCACAATATTGATCCTAAAATGCCTGATGAAGACGACAACGCAGGCCGTCTGGAATGGCTTAAACGCACGCGCGGGCCGCTGTGCGCCAAATTTGGCGAGGATGTTCGCGATATGCTCGTCGCCAAGTATGGCGAAGCCGGCCGGCACACGCGCTACATAGAGGCTTTGGAGCTGTGCGAGTACGGCGAACAACTGACGAAAGCGCAGCTGGATGCCTTGTTTCCCTTCTGATCTGGCCATCATCAACGCATATGCGGAAGGAAAGGATCATGAAAGAAAGCAAACTGCGGGCAGTGGTCATCGGAGCAGGAAGAATTGCGAACGATGCCCATATCCCGGCACTGAAAGCCTTGGCTGGACGGGTGGAGCTGACAGCCATATGCAGCAGGCGAGCCGAGAATGCAAAAGCGATGGCGAAAACCCACGGCTTCTCCCATTGGTATACAGACTGTGAAAAGATGTTTAGGGAGCAGCGCATCGATTTGGCCTGCATATGTACGCCAAACCAATCACATGGACCGCTGTCCAAGCTTGCCTTGGAATGCGGAGCTCATGTAATCTGTGAAAAACCCCTTTCAATCTGCGCCGCAGAGGCGGAAGCGCTTTATCAATGCGCGAATGACCACCATCGTTCGCTGGTTGCTTGCCAGAACATGCGTTACGATCCGAGTATAGTCCTGGCTCGCAATCTGGTGGAACGGGGCGAGCTGGGTGACATTTATTACGCTACATTCACATACTTGCGCCGGCGCGGCATTCCCGACTGGGGAGGATTTCACCGCAAGGCCGACAACGGAGGCGGCTGTATGTGCGATCTGGGCGTACACCAGCTTGATGCATTGCTTTGGATCCTTGGCAACCCACGTTTTGAATCGGTCACCGGTTTCGCAGCCACGCACATTGGCAATCGGAAGTCTCCATCGAAAGATGACAATAAACCCTCGTCCCCGGATGGGAAGGTGCCCCATCGATTCCATCCGTCGGAAATGGATGTGGAGGAATTCGCTGCTGGAAGTATCGTATTAGAAAACGGCTGCCGAATCGATTTCAAGACATCCTGGGCAGTAAACCTACCTGACGAGCGTAATATCCGCCTTGCTGGTACTCGGGCGGGCTTGTGTTTACCCGAAGATACGGTATTTTCCGAATACGCCGGGCATCAGGCCGATATCCATTTCCCTACTACGGCCGAAGCGCGCCTTTGGAACTCCGGCCACCGCGATTTAATCCTGGATGTGGTGGATCATGTTCAGTTCGGATGCCCCCTACCTATAAAGCCCGAGGAAACGCTGAATGTCACACGTATCCTGGATGCTTTCTATCGCTCTGCCGTAGAGCACCGCGAGATCCGGGCCAATGAAATTCAATAAATCCCATGGCATCACGGCTTCGATGTTACATCTCTGAACAATAATCAGATCAACTGGTGCTGCCGCTGGTCGGCTTTCGTTAATTTTCTGTGCTTTTACCCACGAATCAGGCGATTTCACTGCCTGCTCGATCCATCATGCGGTTCAGCTCCCCACCTCCGAGACAGTTTCGCGCAGCGATTCCGAGTGCACCAGTCAATGGGCCAAAGCGCGGCATAACCAATTCGCCACCAAGCGCTTCGATTTCATTGCTGAAAGGATCTAAAATGCAGCTGCCGCCTTTAAACAGGCCACCGGAATAAGAAACCTGCATTGTCTCTCCCTCAAAGGACAGCTCCCTTTGAAGAGCCGCCACCAGCTGAGCCAGCTCTGCTGCTGCCTGCCTATAAATCTCCCTGATGCAGGGATCTCCCGCTTCATACAATGGCAAAATTTCCCGCTGCAGGGACGCGCAACGTGCTGAATTACCGTTCACGTAATCATGAATCGCTTGAATGAAATACAGGGGATTTTCCAGCCTAAAGCGTTGGACAAACCAATCATACAGGAGTGTACGGGGCATCCGGCCGTCAGCCTGACGGAAAAAGGCATTGATGGCACGCTTGGCAACCCAGCACGAAGAACCTTCGTCGCCATAATCGAGCGACCATCCACCGGCTCGGGCGGACATACCATGGGCATCTTCACCGTAGGCGATGGATCCTGTTCCTGAAACCACCGATATGCCCGGTCTGGATGCTAACGCGCCGCTCCATCCGATGACGCTGTCGTTACAAACCACCAGCCGGTCATGCCCTAGTGCCGACGATATTATCCGGAACATATCCTCGCTTACCGTACGGCCTTCACCGTAGCCCGACAGTCCATATGCGGCATAGCTGATCTGTTCTTCCTCAATGTCAGCTTTTGTAAGCACTTCAGCCAAATGGCGCTTTATGCTCATGCCGAAACTCTGCGCTGTCCCCCTCATGTAATTTAAACCGGGCTCAGTATGTTGTACTAGCACATGTCCTGTTTGGTCGCAGACTGCATATGCATATTTCGTGCTGCCGCCATCGCAGCCCATGAAAAACATCTTTTTCATTTCACTACCTCTTTGTCATGTTTACATTTCTATATCATTGCTTTAGCTCATGACACTGCGCAGAGTTCATGATGTTATAAGCCATGACAGTCACCAGCACAACAACCACACCTACAACCGTCAACGCTCCCGGTTTTTCTCCGATCATCATCCATGCAAATACGGGGCTAAAAATCGGTTCCACATTGGATAAGATTGCCGCATGAATCGCAGAAACTCCCATCCGCATACCCGACGAAAAAAACATGTATCCTCCGAATAGCACCGCCGCCGCTAGGGTAAACCTGCCCACGATCCTGACCGTGATATAAAATCCAGGATCAAACGGGATATACAATACACCAAGCGAACTGATTAACAAGCCTTGATAAATGAATTGCAGGGAATCCACCTTCTGATTTTGCGAAATATAGAACATAACGGAATAGGTGCCTGCCGAAAGCAAGGCAAGGATATTACCGATCAACCGTCCTCCGCTCAGATTGTTCGCAAAACACAACGCAATCCCGGCAGCGATGACCAGCACTGTTATGATGTCCCATAAGCCAGGCCGCTTGCCGTCACGGAGCCAATCAATAGCAATCACAAAAAGCGGCATCGCGTATTGTAGCACCACGGCATTTGCAGCTGTGGTCAGTTTGTTGGCGGCTACATACAAAACAGAAGTCACGGAGACACTCAGTGCCGCCAACCATGTCCCGTGATTGTTTACCACAGCAAAGCTGCGCCGACAGATACAGACGAACAGGCTAACGCATATCGCGCGAAGACCTAGTATGGAGATTGGGCTCCAGGGTATGGCTTTGATCAACCAGCCCTGGGTGCTCCACAATGCTGCCGCCAGTAAAATTCGAATGGCGCCACGGCTTCTGTCTCGCATTACATTCATCGTCCCCCATGTTCATTGTGAATAAAAAACCAAGAAAGGGAGGAAACTAGTTTATCCTCCCCCCTCCTGACACATAGAGTGCCTACGGCTCAGCTCAGACGACTCCCATTCGTTCCAGGTACTCACGGTTTCTGACCGAAAGCTTGAAGCTCAACTCTGCGGGCTGGCGGGCCATATCCTGTTCCACTACACCGATGCCGTTATAGTCGGTCTGCTCCAGGGCCTTCTTGAATTCATTGAAATCGATTATCCCCTCATCCAGCGGGCAGAACACTTGCACGCCACATTTTTGATTGGCCATATACTTGCGCATCGCATCGCCGTTAACATTCTTGAAGTGCAAGAACGGAATACGATCGGCATGCTTCAAGTAGAAGTCTATCGCCGTGCGATCGCCCTGAAGAGGCTTGCCATTCACTGCCTGGTGATGACCGGTGTCCAAACACAGCATGCAACCGGTGACATCCAAGAGTTGCTCGATTTCCGCTTCCGTTTCCACGATAGAACGCATGTGTGGGTGATAGACTACGGTCACGCCATAGCCCTTAGCGAATTCTACGTAATCCCTAATAATGCTGAGATTCTTCATAATGCGCTCCTGACTGAAGCCAGCCTTGGATTCGTAAGTCTTGGCCGCTGGGGATTCGTCCATCATCACTAGATACTTTACGTCAAACGACTGCAGAAGGCTGCACAGAGCCGTAGCACGTTCGCGTACATCCTCAAAACTCGCCATCTCGTCAATCTTGTAACAGGCTGTGCCCGCCCGCGCCACGAGACCGCGCTTATCCAGCGCTTTTTTCAATTCTGTCGGATCTGTAGGCAGATAACCCACCGGCCCCAATTCCAGGGCAACATAGCCTGCTTTCGCTGCCTGATCGAGAAATGAATCCGCAGGAACATAGGTCGGAGCGCCGTCCGGCCAGAAAATTCCCCACGAACAGGGACAGGTTGCTAGTTCAACTTTCATTTCTTGTCCTCCCTTAACACTTCAGCCTTCGCTGACGACCATCCGGGCCATTTTCTCGAACAATACTATATCTTGCAGGGCATCGTTGAAGTCGCTCTTGGGCTGCTTATCGTTGACAATACAGTCGTATAGATGAATCAGCTGATTCTTGAAGGGATCATGGTAATCCGGCCCATACAGCGTAGTTTTGGTATCCTTCTTTGTAGAATCGATAACTTCACAGGTGCTGGGTAAATAGCGCAGATACGGCGTATCGTATTTGATGCGGATTAGCCGGTCGCCCTGATACACCTCGATGGCGGCATCAAACTGCACAACATCCTGGTCATTGATCATTTCATAGGTGCCGATAAAGCCGTTATATTGCAGCAGAGACACGAAATGCGTACCATTTCCGGAAGTTAGAACAGCCTTGATCTCCTTCGGAAGGCCCACAAGTTCCCGTACGGCAGCAAAGGTGTGACAGCCCAAGCCCAGCAGCATCTGATAGGCGTTGCGCTGCATATCGGTGGCGTCCTCGCCCAAACCAATGGAATGCTGCTCGTACTTCATCTGCTTCATCTGCTCAAAAGCACCGGCTGGCATATCGCTCAGGTTGCGCGAACGCAACGGTGTCCAGGTCTGCCCGATGTAGAAATCTCCCTCGCGGATGATGTCGCGGAAGCGGATATACTGGATGGGACGGTTATCGTTTTCAAGCAACTCCCTCATCTTCAGGAAGGCCGGGCTGTAGCGGCGCATATACCCACACATGGCCTTCACACCCGGATGCTCCTTCTGGGCAGCGATTAGGCGTTCGATGTCTACACTATTCATGCATAGGGGCTTTTCTACCAGCACATGCTTGCCTGCTTCGATAGCTTTGAGTGCCATCGTGCAATGCAGGGGATCGGATGTCAGTACAAACACGAGGTCGATGTCCTTATCGTTGACTAAATCGTCCTCGCTGGTATAAACCTTTGGGATGTTATAGCGATGAGCAACCGTTTCCTGCAGAGACGGGGAAAGATCATAGCAGCCCTCTATGGTATACATATCCGGCAGGTCACGCAACATCGGAATGTGAGCTAGTTGGGCAATACCGCCGCAGCCTATAAGACCAACACGAATCATTTTATTTCCTCCTTATTTATATGACACTATGTGTCACAGAATACAACCGGGAAGAGTCTTTAGAGTAGGAGTTTCAGCCCTTGACAGCTCCAGCTACCATGCTGTTTACCACTTGACGGCTGAACAGCGCAAATATGACCAGCGCTGGGAGCACCGACAGCGTTATCGCCGCGAACATTGCCGGATAATTGAAACTGAACGACGACACGAAATACGCCAGCGACAGCGGCATCGTGCGGTTGTTGACGGATGTTGTTAGCACCAGCGCATAGGTAAACTCATTCCAATACTCAAGAAAGCGCAGCACCATGACCGTCGCGATGCCCGGCTTAGCCATCGGCACGGAAATCCTGACAAACGTCATGACAAAACTGGCACCGTCGATAGCCGCAGACTCCTCGGTCTCCAGTGGTATACTGGAAAAAAACGTGCGTAGTAACATTAATCCCACAGGCATACCGAAGCAACAGTAAACCAAGATCAATCCCGCCTTAGTGTCCAGCATACCCAGTGTCCTAAGCTGCATATATACCGGTTGGATTACAGCCGTAGAAGGAAGTACCATTGCGGCCATGATAATCGTGAACAGCGTTTCCTTACCCTTAAAAACCCCCCGCGAAAAAGCATAGGCGCCCATGGACACAGCGGTTACATTGATGAGCATCGCTGTCACCGAGATGAACACCGAATTGACAAAAAAACGCATGATCGGCGCCATATTTAGCGCATACTTGTAAGCGTCGAGATTCACTTGTCCCGGGAAGAAGGCGCCCTTGAACACCTCAGCGTTCGTTTTGAACGAGGAAAGGATAATCCACACAATGGGGAACAAGCATACGACCACCATGCACGCCATCACCAAGTAGACGAATACTTTGCCCGCGATAATCCTTGCGCGAGTAGTGGCCTTCAATGACCGTATTTCTACCGTAGCGTTCATGTCTGTCTGTCCCCCCTTTCTCCCATCATCCATTTAATCAGATTCATACATACCATACCCATGATGATTACTACCACGCCCACAGCGTTTGCATAGCCGTAGTTATTTTCAATCATCGCTTTTTGGTACAAGAACAGCGAAAGGTTGTAGGTTTTGTTCCCCGGGCCACCGCCGGTTGTCATATAAATCAGTGGGAACATCGTTAGCATGTAGGAAGCCGCCATAATCATTGTCGTGGTAATCGTATCCTTGGCGATGGGCAACAGTATGCGAAAATCTACCTGGATCGGTGTGCACCCGTCGATAAATGCCGCTTCCTGTAGATCCGAAGGTATCGACAGCAGGCGTGCCAGGACAAGCGTGGTGGTGTAACCGGCGTAGATAAACCAGATCACGGTCACTGCACCGAACGCCGTATTCACGCCGAACAGCCAGTTCTGCGCCAGCGAACCAAGCCCGATGGCTTTCAGGAAGCCATTGACGATACCCCAGTCGGGATTGTATATGATGCGCCAAATCAGCGCCATTGCCGATGCCGCGATAATGTTCGGGCTCATGTACACCGTGCGTACAAACTGCCAACCGCGTGGTTTACGATTCAGTACCAGCGCCAGGAACACGCCTAAAGCTACGTGCAGGAATGTGTGTAGCAGAATCCACACTATCGTGTTCTTCAAGGCAACCCGGAACACGGAATCCTGGGTAAACAGTTCGACATAATTCTTGAACCCAGAAAACTGCATCCCCTTAACTGTAAGCTTGTAATCAAAGAAAGAAGTATAGATTACTTTGACAAGCGGAACGGCATAAAGGAAACAGAACATCACCACAACCGGAACCAGGAACACCAGGCACCACTTCAGTTTTTCCTTATGCATATAGCCTCACCTCGGAACGTCCTGCTTATGGACGTGTTTAATGTTTATATCCCTTAGCAACCTCCTGCCCACGACAATTACTATGGCGCCAACCAACGAAAAAGCGGCTATCATACGCAGCATCGCTCCAGTGGACGTGACCGTGGAAATCGCGCCGCTAACCGGACTGGCTAGCACCGCAGGCAGACTCTGCCCTAGCGCATTCATCAGCATCTGAGCAGTAGCTATATAGCGGGACTCGACGTTTTCAACCACAAACATCACCTTCGCAGGCTGGTAGATACCGTAGGAGAGCCCGTGAAGCACGCTGACGGCAATTACCTGACCTATTTGACGGACACTGCCAAGCAGAAATGCGTGAGCCGAATAGAATATCATAGCCACAACAAGCGCCGTCATGGAAGACCACTTCAGCCGCTTGCTTATTGTAGTAAACAGGAACATGAACGGAAATTCAGAAATCGCCATAAAGAATGTTCCGATTCCCACGATTAACTCGTTGCCGCCCAGTTCAAATACATGAACCGAGAAAAAAGTGCTCAATGTAAACGAAGTAAAGGTGCTCAAAAACAGGGCGGATACTACGATTAAATAAGCCTTGTTACCCATGAGATAGCCGATCATTTCCCTGATGGAAACCTTACTAGTTTCCCTGGAATCATCCTTCGGATTGGGCACTCTCACAAGCGCAGAACAAAGAATGATGAATACTAAGCCAAAGCAGTACGGTGCAATCAGCTGGCCGAACCGGGTCACCAAAGCGCCGAATGCCACGGCTACCACCGCATATACTACGCAGCCAATGCTCCGGGTTTGCCCGTAGTTTACTTCCAAGCCGCCCCGAATCAGTTTGGCAACCCAAGAATCAATCAAGGTCATCATGCAATGGAAGGTGGCGTAAAACAGCATAGCCATCAAGGTAATCAGCCATACCGTTCCCCTGGAATACATCAGCACAAAATAGCACACCACACTGAAGCCGCAGCATGCCAGTACGGTTTCCCTGGGATGGTTTGAGCGGTCTACAAAATGTCCCCACACGGGTTGGAATATGATTCCCGTGGCATTACACAGCATGACGATCAGGCTAATCGTCATTTTGTCAATGCCAAAGCGCTGGTATGCTTGCACAAAAAACGAAGTGCTCAGGCACTGCATTGTAATATATGATGCCTGGATGCATCCGATAGAGCGCGCCAATGAAGCCGAATTCCTATGCATAGGCGATCTCCCTGATTCCAGCATCAGCCGCGAAGCCTGGATGAACCAGTCTTCACGGCTGACGTAGGGTTATTATTGTCTGGTATTACTTCGCAGCGTACTCTTGAGCATATTCGGTCATGGCGGCGGCGATCTCTTCCGCAGTGCATCCACCCTGAGCGAACAGTGTGAGATACTGGGAGAATACTTCAGTACCGACGTTGCCATACATACGGTTGCCGATGGAGTGGGCAGTGGTCACACCATCTTCGCTCTTCAGGGCGATTAGTTTACCCAGCATGCGGTTGGACTCAATCACGTCATCGGGGATCTCCAAATTGCCGCCGGGCACGAGGCCGCACACACGCAGGTTGTTCAGCATGGTGTCGGTGGAAGTCCAATACTTCAGCTGGGCGATACCAGCTGCTACGTGCTCCTCGTCACCGGGGGTAACAATCCAGCCATCCAGCGGGTTCTCCATGCAGAAGCCTTCAGGATACAACGCTATATCAACCTTCTCCGCGAATTCTTCGCTGCCGCCCAGGGACGGATCGGCAAAGGAACCGATCATCCAAACACCGTTGGCAATCATAGCGGTGTTGCCGGAGATGAAGTTGATGGCAGCATTCTCATACATGCCGCCGATAGAATCTTCGGTGGTATAGCCCTCGTCCCAAATGCGCTTGAGCATGTTCAGCGCATCATAGAAGTAATCCACATTGTAATCGGTGGTTTTCTCATTGGAATCCAGGAAGGATTCCTGATCACCAGCACAGTAGTCGATCATAGCAGACAGGAACAGCCCGGAGCACCAGGCGTTGTCACCAGTTTGCATGGACAGCGGAATATAGCCGTGATCCTTGATGATGGCGCACTGCTCGAAGAATTCATCCCAGGTCTTCGCAGGGCCTTCCAAGCCGCATTCCGCAAAGATTTCCTTGTTGTAGTAATAGCCAATCAACTGGGTCTCGTTGGCAATACCCACAACCTTACCGTCGCGACTGTTTTGCTCAATATTGGCAATAGACAGCCCAGCAGCCCACTCGGGATCTTCATCCAGGTAGGGTTTCAGATCCACGAAAGCTTCCTGAGCGTAGAAAGGATCGATCAGGTTCGAACCGTAAACCATACAGGGTAGATCCTTGGACTGCAATAGGTTCAGGATCTTGTCGCGATAGTTGGTGTCGCCAGGCACATCTTCCACCTGGATTTCATACGTGCCTTCATACAGCTCATTGAAGCCTTGAACCATGGCCGCATTCGCCGGTGCAGAGGAATTCGTGCCAATCTGGTGCGTCGGATACTGGATGATATACTCGTCCGCCAGTGCGGAACAGCATACTGCGACCAGTATCAGGGTCAGGACGATGGATAAAATCTTCTTCATGGTATTCTCTCCTTTTTTGTATTTTCTAATGCAGTTTCCTGCAATTAGTTCAAGTTTCATAGGAAAGTCTTTCACTAACCGCCTTTTTATGATGATTACAACAAATACCCATATATTAAAATCACTATCACAATAAGGACAAGATCAATTTATATGTTTTTCCGCTGACTCCCTTCGGGAAAATGGCACCCATTATACCGATACCTATGGAACCATGGGAAGAGAATCAGCTAGGGGACCACGCCTCCCCTCGGTCAATCCATAACTGACCGCTTTCAAAATCGGGATACCATTTTTGATACACAGCATCCATCGTGCCAATCAAAATGGTCCTTTCCGCGTTTGAATCATACAGGATCTCGTCAACACTATATTGTTTCTTCCATTCTGTCATATTTTTCTCCAACAGAGAGTCCAGCATCTCAAACAATTCCCTGCATATGCCCCCGATCATGATAGTGGACGACCGGGTGACCGTCAATACGATAACCAGCATTCGTGTTAACAGTTCTGCCTTCTGAA
The DNA here is from genome assembly GCA_012520375.1 of Clostridiales bacterium. Classification (GTDB taxonomy): domain Bacteria; phylum Bacillota; class Clostridia; order Christensenellales; family Aristaeellaceae; genus Excrementavichristensenella. Next base: position 2,733 of record JAAYOH010000002.1, on the reverse strand, counting down.
TAATAGTGCTCATCGCGCGCGGTTCGCCCTTGCGTACGGACTCCATGAAATCTGCCCATTCCCTCTTATATCCATTCGCGCAGATCGGGAATTTTCTACCGTAGCAATGCTCCAGGAACGCACCTTTCCCGAGGCTGAGCTCTAAGCAGTTTCGCGCTCCGCAGCCTGGGCATACTCTCCCGCTGTCCCCTAAGGGTGCGTGGGCAATCTCGGTGGTCAGGCCATTGGCACCGCTGAGAACCTTGCCATCGTTAATAACTCCGATTCCGATCTGGTAATCCAAGTAGACATATATAAGGTGGTTACAACTGATTGTCCGCGCAATATAAGCCGCAGCCATATCAATATCATTCTGAATGACAACGTGCTTGGAAAACAGTGCTTTAAAATCCGCACCTATGTGTCTGCCGTGGGTTATCGGCTGCACGATCCCATACAGAATATCCGCTGCTGCGTTATAGCTACCCTGAATAGATACGCCTACCGCCACCACGTTTTCATCTTTTTGACCGGTTTTTTCTAGTAACGTACGGTAGGTGTTCTGCATCTTCCTGATAACATCCTGCCAGTCCTCTTCTTTTTCTATGACAAACTTAATTTTTGCTTCCACTTCATGCCGCAGGTTTACCAACGCAATGGTAATCAGCGATGTGTTGGCAAAATTAATGACCAAAAAGGAAAGCTTTGTGTCCAACAATCTATACCATTTTGTCACGCGGCCGAGCGCACGATTCTCACGATTCTTGGGAGGGGGCACCTCATCCAGCAAGGAGACATTTTCAAGCATATTGACGATTTTGGAAGCTGTTGTAAAGCAAACACCCAAAGCCTCCGCCATCTCTCGCTTGGAAAAGTATTCCATCTGGCATGCGTAGTCGATTGCCCGTTTAATATTGGTAATTTTGATCCATTCCATGTTTCTTATCATCGGCTATCGTATCTCTGCTATACTATACATTAATTTAGTGCCTCAAACACCCTCAGCGACAATTTAAGCTCTGTGCACTTGACAGTATTTATTATATCGATTATAATAACGTTTGTCAAGCCCCAAATATAACAAAGGAGAAATATAATCATGAGTCGTCAGATGTTTGCCTATATTCAGGAAGAGGCTTCGTGTACTCAGGAACTTCTAACAAAGCGGAAAAGCCTTGCCCAGCCTGTCATTGACAGATTTCTCAATAGAGGCGTCGACCGTATATTCCTGTTTGGCGCTGGCAGTTCCAGGAACGCTGCGCTCATTGCGCAACCCTTCATAGAAGACATCCTCCAGGTTGAAGCCACGGTATGCATGCCTTCCCGGGCTGATACGGCCAGGAGGTTTTCCACTGAAAAATCCATGCTAGTGCTGGTCTCTCAGGGAGGCTACAGCACCAACACCATCGATGCCGCCAAGCAATGTGGTTTGGACAGACGTTCCATCATTGCAATAACCGAGAATCCGTCTTCTCCAGTCGCACAAGAGGCCGGGATTCTTATCCAATTGCCCTGGGATTCGCCGGAAATTGTCGGTGCAAAGACCAAGGGCGTAACCTGCAGCGCGGTTGTCCTGATGCTCGCTGCACTAGAGCTGGCGCTGGCCAAGGGTAAAATTCAACAGGCACGCTACGAAAGCATCATCGCCGCCTTTGAAACATTCGTGACAAACCATAGCGAAAACGTGCGCAGGGTAGTCGGATGGGTTGCTGACAACGCGGATGAAATGAAGAACATGCCAGCCCTATTGATACTCGCCCAAGGCGCCTATCTCGGTGCCGGCATGGAATGCGCACTGAAACTGCTGGAAACGATCTACCGCCCGGTCACTGCCTATGAATTTGAAGAATACCTTCATGGTGTTGGAAACAGCATTGGCGCAAACAACAATTTCCTTCTGGCGCTGATGCCGGCGGACTCCAGTGCAGAGCGTATGTCGCGTCTTGTCCGTTTCGCAGAAGAAAAGGGTTCCAGCTGTTATACGGTATTGATGAACGGCGACAAGCCTGCCGATCAGCGGCAGGTATCGCTGATTTCTTCCGGCTGCGATTACGTCGACAGCCTAAATTATCTGTTGCCTGGCCAGATTCTCAGTTCCGATCTCTCAGAAGTGTGTGGGTATAATATCGACAAGAACAGATTTGAAGATTTTGCCAGTTTGATGCAAACCAAAGCCTAAAGGAGGACATTGCCATATATTTCTTTTTCGGCTTGGACGGCGGTTCCACCAAGACAGACATCATCATAGCGGATGAATACGGTTGCATCATGGCCTCGACGCATAACAGCGGCTCTAATTACAGCAGCTTAGGTTGTGAATTGAATTTCCGCTGTGCTATGAGCTTGTTTGTCGGTGAAGACTTGGAAATAGCCGGCATCATGTCTGCGCAAATCACCGAAGTAACCTTCGGCGTTCCTACCTACGGTGAAGTGGAAGAAACGAAAGTAACCATGCTGGCCATACTGCATGAGTTGATGGCGGGCTGCGGGAAGGTGAACATCGCCAACGATGCTGTAGTTTGCTGGGCTGGAAGCTTGGCGGGTAAGCCGGTTATCAACATTGTCGCGGGTACAGGCGCCATTGGCTTCGGTATCGACCAGCATGGCAATCAAGCGCGAGTCGGCGGATGGTCTACATATTTCAGTGATGAGGGCTCCTGCAGCTGGATCGGTATTCGCGCCATGACCCGGTTTTTTAAGCAGTCGGATGGTCGTCTGCCCAGAACTGTACTATACGATATCTTCAAGGAGCAT
>JAAYOH010000106.1 GCA_012520375.1 Clostridiales bacterium | reverse complement strand
CATTGGCCTCGCGTTTGAGCAGACTCCGCGGAGCAGCCACATTGCCTCCGAGGTTCTTTTTCACGAGAGGCTGTGCCTAATTCGCCTCTATCGGAACAATATCACACAGGGGCCTATCAATCTCAAGGATCTCAATTCGCGAGATGAGATTTACTTTCCGTGGTTTCCAGAGTATGTCCGCTGGCATGACGCATGCTGGGGACAGGGAGCTAAATGTTTTGTTGAGATTAACACTTCCGTTCTGCTGCCAACGATCCTAAACGATCCACAGCAGTGGGCGATTGTGCCAATTTCCCTCGCAAAGTATTTTGAAAAAACGATCCCTATCGGACTCTTTGAACTGCAACCGCCTCCACCAAACAGGACCTGCTATAAGTTAACCCGCAACAATCTCAGGGCTCAGGACACACATGCTCTTAAGATTGTGAATAGTGTGATTAAAAATTTCTGTAAAAATCTACCGTGGGAGGAATAAAGAAAAACAGTGCTTGTCCCGATCGGAGTACCCTGAGAGGTCTCCCAGAGAAATAATTAGCCCGTATAAATGCATGCCTTAAGGTTATGCATTTTTTTGTGCATCCAAAAAGATATAATATTTCCGCTTATTTCTTTTACTACAAGACCTAACTATGCGCCGCAATTAATGGGGAAAGATGAAAAAGCTCGATTAAAGCAAATGAATTAAATCATATCTTTTTTCTAAAAAGGCCTTAGTTTTGTATGCTTTGCACAAAAATGAAAAAGAAATGTTGTTAATGTGAAACAAATCGCGGAGGAAAACACATGAAATGGGAACTTTAGTCGACTTGAGTGCTATTTCTGGTGGTGTTATACTTTATTTTAGATGACTTAGGAAAAAGTGTATTCTGCATGAGGAACAGGCATGACGGACACGCTTTTTCCGCTCGACATGGACGTTCAAAAAAGAATAAGTCACAAAAAAATGAAGGAGGGAAACAAACAATGAAACACTTTTCTACCGACACCCTAATCTACCATTATGACAAAAACATCCCAAATGTCGATACGGTCGAGGAAGGCGAGATCTTTACAGTTGATACTGTTGACGCATATGGCAATCAGATTACGTCAGAGGAAATCCTTCGTACTCAGATTGATCGCCAGTACCTGAGTGGCTGCACCGGCCCCATCGGTATTAAGGGTGCCATGCCTGGCGATACGCTGTGCGTTGAGATTCTAGACATCACCTTCGATGATTTTGGCGTCATGCCAATCTCTCCCGGTATGGGCTCTCTCGGCCATTTGGACCGTATTCCCGATCATGAGACCAAGCTGGTCTACGTGAAGAATGACTACTGCTACTTCTCAAAGGACATCGTGTTCCCTGTGCGTCCCATGATTGGCAATATCGGCGTTGCATCTGAAAACGAGGGTGATCTCAGAACCTCCTGGCCCGGCGATCACGGCTCCAATATTGACTGCACTGAGATCACAATCGGCTCTAAGGTCTACCTCCCTGTCGCCAAGGAAGGTGCGGGTTTAGCCATGGGCGACTTGCATGCTGCTATGGGCGACGGCGAGCTGAGCCAGACCGGTGTGGAGGCCCCTGGTCATGTCAAGGCCAGAGCTTTCGTTTACAAGGAGAGCATCAAGCGCCCCATGGTCGAGACAGTGGACAATATCTACACACTGGCAAGCGCCAAGACCCTTGATGAGGCGATCCCCCTAGCGGTGGAAGACATGGTCGACTTCCTGATGAAGAAGAAAAACCTGAATTTTCAGGATGCCTATCGTCTACTCAGCGTAACCTGCGATATTCAAATCTGCCAGATCGTCAATCCCCGTAAAACTGTCCGCTGCCGCGCACCTAAGGCAATCTTAGGTATTCATACTATCTTTGATTAATCCATAGACAGTAAGGAAGTCTACCGCAAAAAATAATAAAATAAACAGAGAAAGAGAGTGTATGTAAAAATGGCACCAAGTACAATAGCTATGCTGGTTACAGTTGTAGCCATTCTTCTGTTCGCAACAGAAGTTATTCCTCTTGCCGCCACCGCCATAAGCGCAGGTATCGTGCTTGCCGCGACTGGTGTCATCGGCTGGAGTGATGCGTTCGCCGGTTTCAGCGCGAACGTGCCTCTAATCATGATCGGCGGCAGCATCGTTGCTGCCGGCCTAGAACATACAGGAGCTGCGGAGCAGTTTGGTAAGGTTGTCCTAAAGATCGGCGGAACGAATCAGCGCTGGTTTACTGTCATCGTGTTTGCTGTCACCGCAGCTATGTCCTCCGTCATGAGCAATGTCGCAACGGTTGCGATTATGATGCCAGTTGTTGCGTCAGCCTGTTATGCCTCGCACGGTAAGCTGCTAAAGAAACACACTTTCATGGCCATCGGCATTGCAGCTTGCATGGGCGGCAGCTTGACGCTGATCGGCGCGCCTACGAACATGTTGGGTAGTGGTTTTCTGGAGTCAGCCGGCGAGGCCCCGCTGACCTTGTTTTCTTTTACTCCTCTCGGCGTGATTCGCGTCATTGTTTGCATCATTTTCTACGCCACTATCGGCTACAATCTTCAGCAGAAAGTATTTGATTTCGAGGAAGAGATCCCCCAGCTTCCTGAATCAGATCAGGACGCTCCAAAGAAGACTCCGAAAGAAATCGCGAAGATGTGGACCGCTTTCGGTATTCTTGTCCTCATGGTCGTTGGTTTCATCACAAAAATCTGGCCAATGCCAGCTGTCGCCATGACCTGCGGCATGCTAACTGTCATTACCGGTTGCATCCCGATGAACACTGCTTTCAAGAAACTGCCCTGGAATGTTATCTGGGTTGTAGCTGGCGCCTCTGGTCTGGCTGCCGGCATGGGCAAGAGCGGCGCTGGCGAGCTGATCGCCACGACAGTCATTGGCTGGCTTGGCGGAAATCCCAGCTTGATGGGGATGATGGTTGCTTATACGCTGCTGACCTTCGTGATGTGCAACATCATGTCTGCCACCGGCCTCGTTTCCATCCTATGCCCGATCGCAATCATCATGTTTCAAAAGCTCGGTTACAACCCTAGCTATATTGTCCTAGTGATCTGTACTGCGCTGAACATGGCTTGCGTCGTTCCCTATGCAACTTCTCCTATAACCATGACAATGGAAGGCGGATACCGCTTCATGGACTATGTTAAGGTTGGCGGCGTGCTGGCTGTAATCAATGTAATCGTTCAGATACTCTCCTATCCCTTTGTTTTCTCTCTCTAGTGCTAGACACAGTTTAGCTCCTGCACTCACACATGGGTGCCGGTGGCCTCACAGCCACCGGCACCCATGTCGTAGTTACCATTGCAAATCTTGAATAGTTGATGAAAACCAGAAAGGGCCCACAGAAAATTCAAACAGGTCCCAATCTCTGACGAAGACGCGGAGCATGTTCAACAATATGCCTCCTGCAGTAGGAATTCACAGTGTCTCTGTTGCATTATAATTCGCTCTCCATATGGGAGCACTAGATCGTCAACTGCATCCTCTGGAAGAGCCCGTCGATTTTGTCGTTCTCATGTACAGTGTTAATGTTATACTTCGAGTTATAATAAGTGGCTTGAGTGTCTATCGTAAAAATGCTATACTCACCTAGGGCAGTCGAGTGTGAAGTCCGACCTCTTTGTTTAAGAGAGAATTGGGTGGGATGAATAGCGAATATTACAATAAGCAGCAAGAGCACAACAAAATCATATCCTTCTGCCCTATTTGAATCAGAAAAAGCAATATGGTTTGAGGGTGAGACCGCATGAAGAACATTAATCGATTACCGCTTCCGGGCCAAAGGATCTTTCGGTCTTCTATTGCAGTTGCATTCTGTCTGTTGATCTACGTGCTTCGCGGTCACAGCGGAACGCCTATTTATTCCGTGTTTGCT
>JAAYOH010000017.1 GCA_012520375.1 Clostridiales bacterium | reverse complement strand
CTCCGCTTCCCACAACAGCTACGAATACAACGGCATCAAGATCTTCGGGGGCGCGGGGTACAAGCTGGCGGACGAACTGGAGGAGCGCATCGAGGCCATCGTGCAGGACAGCCTGTACACCCCAAAATTGGCGTCGGAACATGACATCGGCAAGGTGGAACACATGACGGGGGCGGTAAAAGACTACGTAGACCACCTGAAAAGCACGGTGCCCTTCAACCTGGAAGGGCTGAAGGTGGCGGTGGACTGCGCCAACGGCTCCGCCAGTGCGACCGCCCAGAAGCTGTTCAGCGAGCTGGGGGCCGAATGCCACCTGCTGTTCTGTGAGCCGGACGGCATCAACATCAACGATGCCTGCGGCTCTACCCACACCGAGGCCCTGGCCCGCTATGTGGTGGACAACGGCCTGGACGCGGGGGTGGCCTTCGACGGGGACGCGGACCGCTGCCTGTGCGTGGACGAAAACGGAGAACTGGTGGACGGGGACATGATCATGGCCATCTGTGCCCTGGACATGAAAAAGCGGGGCAAGTTGTCCCGCAACACGGTGGTGGGCACCGTCATGACCAACCTGGGCTTCATCAAGTTCTGCGAGGCCAACGGCATCCGCTTCAACACCACCAAGGTGGGGGACCGGTATGTGCTGGAGGAAATGCTGCTGGAAGAGTACGACTTCGGCGGCGAGCAGTCCGGCCACGTGGTCTTCCGGGATTTTGCCACCACCGGAGACGGACAGTTGACCGCGGTGCAGCTGCTCTCCCTGATGCGGCGGGAGGGCAAAAAACTCAGCGAATTGAAGCAGGTGATGCATCGCTATCCCCAGTGCATGGTCAACGTGCCGGTCTCCCCCGAGGGCAAGGTGAACTTCTTCACCGATCCCGTCATAAAAGATGCGGTAGCCAAGGCCAAGAAACTGCTGAATGAAAACGACGGACGCATCGTGGTGCGGCCATCCGGCACCGAGCCCCTGATCCGGGTCATGACCGAGGGCCTGGACCAGGCCCTGATCGAGCGGGTAGCCAAGGACACCGCCGCCGTGGTGAACGAGCGGCTGCAAAGCTAAATCCGTGCGCCTGGACAAATACCTGAGCGACGGAGGCATGAGCCGCAGCCAGGCCCGGGACGCCATTGCCAGGGGACGGGTGCGGGTGGACGGAGTCGTGGCCAAGGGAGCCGGATCCCCCCTCCCCCCCGGCGCGCAGGTCACCCTGGACGGGGAACCGGTGCTGCCCCGGGGCCCGCTGCACCTCATGATGCACAAACCCCAGGGGGTGGTGACGGCCCGGGAGGACAGGCGCCTCCCCACCGTATTCGGCCTGTTGCCGGAAGCCCTCCGGGTGCGGGACCTCTCCCCCGTGGGCCGGCTGGACCGGGACACCACGGGTCTTTTGCTGTTCACCACCAATGGTCAGCTGGCCCACCGGCTGATCTCTCCAAGATTCGCCGTGGAAAAGAGCTACCTGGCCAGGGTGGAGGGGCCCCTCCTTCCGGCGCACATCGACGCCATGGCCCGGGGCCTCAGCCTGTCGGATTTCACCGCCCGGCCCGCCGCCCTCACCATCCTGGAGGAGGACCTGGGCAGGCTGGTGATTGCCGAGGGCAAGTATCACCAGGTGAAGCGCATGTTCGCCGCCCTCGGGTGCCCCGTCATGTCCTTGCACCGGGAGCGCATCGGCCCGGTGACCCTGGATCTAGCTCTGGTTCCGGGCCAGTTCCGGCCCCTGGCCCCGGAAGAATACAGCGCTCTGTGCGCCCTCACAGGGTTGGAGGATACATGAACCAGCATTACTACACCCCCCGGCCGGATACCCCCCACGATATCCGCACTCACCGGGTCCGGGTCCGTGGGCTCGATTTGTGTTTTCGCACCGATTCCGGGGTGTTCTCCAAGGGCGGCCTGGACGAGGGCACCCGCATCCTCATCGAGAACCTGCCTCCCCTGACGGGCCGGGTGCTGGACATGGGCTGCGGATGGGGCGGTCTGGGCATCCCCATGGCCCTCCTGAACCCGCAAGCATCCTTTCTCCTCACAGACATCAACGAACGGGCCGCCGGGCTGGCCCGGGAAAACGCCAAAGCAAACGGAGCCGGCAACGTGCAGGTTGTGACGGGAGACGGGTTCGCCGCGATGGAAGGCTTTTTCCAGTACATCCTGAGCAATCCCCCCATCCGCGCCGGCAAAGCCTTTCTCTATCCCCTGTTCGAAGAGGCGCTGAAGCGGCTGGAGCCCGGGGGCAGCCTGTTCCTGGTCATCCGCAAACAACAGGGCGCAGATTCCGCCCTGAAATTCCTGTCCGGTCTGTCCGAAGCCCGTTACATCGCAAAGAAAAAGGGCTACCGGATCCTTCGCTGCGATCCCCTCCAGGGGGAAGAAGGGCAGACGCCGTAAAGGCCACGAAGATCGTGCCCTTTGTCCACCCTGCCGCGGCAGCTCCCCTTTCCCATCCTTTTCAAGGAAAAGCCCCGTCAAACCGCTGAACGGGGCTTTTGGGTCGTCTTCCCCGGGGCCTCAATGCTCTCGGCACCTGATGTTTTCCATGAAAGCCCGCTTGTTGTCCATAGCGGTGGCGGTGGGCCGGCCCAGGTCCTCCCGGGCCCCAATGGCGCACTTAGCCTCCACGAGGGACAGAGCCTTTCTCCGGGCCGCCGCCCCGAGAGCTTCGGACAGAGCATCAAGGCTGTCCGCCGAGCAGGCGTTGGGGTACCCGCAACCCCGGGCGATCTGCAGCAGGTCAATGCTGCCCGCCACCGTGGGCATGCCCCCCACGCTTTCGTGGGCCCCGTTGTTGATGACTACGTGTACCACGTTCTCCGGGGCATTGTTCCCCAGCAGCGCCATGGCCCCTAAATGCATCAGGGCCGCCCCGTCCCCGTCCACGATCCACACCCGGCGCTCGGGGCAGTTCAGGGCGAGGCCCAGGGCGATGGAGGAAGCGTGCCCCATGGAACCCACGGTGAGGAAGTCCCGCCCATGGCCCTGGCCCAGGGCTTCCCGGATCTCAAACAATTCCCGGGAGGCCTTGCCCGTGGTGGACACGATCAGGTCCTCCCCCGCCGCCCGGACGACCTGCCGGATGGCCTCCTCCCGGCTCATGGAATATCCATTGCGGTAGGAGACCACGTCTCCCGGCTTCAGAGCGCCCTTTCGCACCACGAAAGCCGCCTGTCCCCCCGCCGCCAGCAGGGGCCGGAAGGCGTCCAGGGCCTGTTCCACCTCTTCCCGGGCGGTCTCCTTCCCGATGACAAAGGTTTTGACGTCCATGTCCTCCAGCAGTTTCAGGGTCACTTCCCCCTGAAAAATGTGCTGCGGCTCGTCATGGACGCCCGGCTCCCCCCGCCAGCCGATGATGAAAAGACAGGGGATGCCGTATACCTTGGGGTGCATCAGGGAGGCCACCGGGTTGATGATGTTGCCGATGCCGCTGTTTTGCAGGTACACCACCGGCACTTTGCCGGTGGCCAGGTGATAACCCGCTGCCAGGGCCACCGCGTTTCCCTCGTTGACGGCGATGATATGCCTCGTGCATATGCCGCAGCGGGCCATCAGGTGGTCGCACAGGGGCTTCAACTGGGAATCGGGGACGCCGGTAAAAAATTCAAATTCCCGCAAGAAATCAAGCTCCATGGTTCAGGATCCTCCCATACAGAACGATAAAATCCGCCTCTCCCAGGGACGCCGGATGGTTGGCCAGGCGGGTTGGGTCCACCGAAGCGACGAGGGCAGGCAATTCTTTTTCGCAGTTTTTCGGCGCAGGCCGCTCCATCCCCAACCGGTCCGGCAGCTCCCGCAGCCAGGCGACGGCTTCCGCCGGGCCCGGGCAGCCCAAGGCACGGGCTGCGTCCCGGAGCACCCCTTCAAGGTGCGCCGGGCCCCGGGGATCCCGCAACGCTCGCGGGTGCTCCAGCATGTGCTGCCACACCTCCGGCAGGCACAGGGCCACGGCGTGGCCGTGGGGGATGTGATACAGAGAGGTGAGTTTATAACTCATGGCGTGGGCCGCCGTGGTTTGGGTACTGTTGATGGCCTGTCCCGCCAGATTGGCCGCCTCGAGGATAGGCCCACCGGACGCCTCGTCCCCCGCCAGGTACCCGTCCATATGGTTTCGGATCTGCTCCACCGCCCGTTTGGACAGTCCCCTGCTCTCCCCGGTGCTGTTCAGGGACCACCAGGACTCGACGCCCTGGCACAGGGCGTCCAGCAGGGCGCACTGTTTGGGGTACAGGGGCAGGGTCTTCAGCACGCCGGGGGCCAGCACCGCGTAGTCCGGCAGGATACAGGGGTCCGCCACGGACTGCTTGACCCCGTCCCGGTACACCACGGCGAAGCGGGTGGACTCGCTGCCCGTCCCCGCGGTGGTGGGGAGGGCGATCAGGGGAAGGGCCTGGCCTCCGGCGCGGAGCTTGATGCACTTGGCCACGTCCATGGCGCTGCCGCCCCCCACCGCCAACAGGCTGTCGCAGCCCGCCTCCCGGAAGAGGGCAATTCCATCCTCCACCTGCTCCCACAGGGGATTGGGGGTAAAAGAGGAAAAGCGCAGGGCCAGCCTTCTTTCGAAGGCGCCCCGTATGCCCAGGCCGTCGTAGGAGGCGCCGCACACCAGCATGCAACGGCAAGCCCCCAAAGTTTCCAGGAGTTCCGACAGGGTCTCCCCCGGCTCCCCGGTCCACAGGATCTTCTGCATGGACTATTCCTCCGGGATCAGGTTGATGATGTCCTTGATGGACATGCACAGGGCGTCCGCCTCCAGGGCCCGGCGGTGCTCCAGGATGGTTCTGGCTGCCCGCTGCATGGCGGGGAAGCCGCTGCGGGTCAATTGGTTGGCATAGATCACCACGTTGACCCCCCGTTCTTTGAATTCCTCCTCGGTGACGCTGGCAAAAGAGGTGGGCACCACCACGATGGGGGTCCCCTTGTCCTCGGCCCGGAACCGCTCCACAAATTCAAAGATTTGTGCCGGGTCCTTTTTCCGGCTGTGGATCATCACGGCGTCGGCCCCTGCCCCTACATAGGCCCTGGCCCGGGTCAGGGCGTCCTCCATGCCCTGTTCCAGGATGAGGCTCTCGATCCGGGCACAGATCATGAAGTCCCGGGTCTTCTGGGCCCGCTTGCCCGCGGCGATCTTGGCGCAGAATTCCTGGATGGGGGCCTGGGTCTGCTCCACCTCGACGCCGAAAAGGGAATTCTTCTTCAACCCCGTTTTGTCCTCAATGATCACCATGGACACCCCCATGCGCTCCAAACTGCGCACGGTATACGCGAAGTGCTCGGTCAGTCCCCCGGTATCCCCGTCGAAGATGATGGGCTTGGTGGTGACCTCCATGATGTCGTCGATGGTGCGAAAGCGGCTGGTCATATCCACCAGCTCGATGTCCGGCTTGCCCTTGGCGGTGGAGTCGCACAGAGAACTCACCCACATGGCGTCAAATTGATAGGTTTTGCCGTCCCGGTACACCACGGTCTTTTCCACGATGAGCCCGGTGATGCCGCTGTGGGCCTCCAGAGCCGTGACCATCCCCTTCATGGCCAGCATTTTTTTCAGTCGGGCGCGGCGGATATCCGGCATGGCCAGGTCCATCCGGACCCGGTCTTCCAGGGCCTTGTATTTGTGATCCCGGTCGTAGGGATATTCGATGAGCCTGCCGCCGTATTCCGCCAGGGCAGCCACCACTTCGTCCCGGACCGGCTTCTGAAAGCCGGTCTGCCAGTCGTCTCCGTGGACGACGAAGTCGGGCCGGTACAGGGCCAGGTTCTCCCGGTAGCTGAGGCTCTTCTGCTCCACCACCCGATACACACCGGCGATGTTCTCAAAGATGGACTTGCGCTCCTGGAAGGGCAGCAGGGGAAAGCGCTTGAAGCTGGCCACCGCCTCGTCGGACAGCACCCCGATGATCAGCCTGCCGTGGCGCACCGCTTTTCGGATGATGGCAATATGGCCGCTGTGGAGCACGTCGGTGGAAAAGCACATGTACACCAGCCGGTCTTCGATCTCCTTCAATTGGGCGGACACCCGGGTCAGGTCCTCCGGGTCGTCGATCTCGGCGCAGAGGGCATCCTGAACGTCCAGGGGGCGGATGAGGCAAGCGTCGGATACCTGGTTGAAGGCGTCCTCCGCGTAGCAGGAGCGCTTTCCCGCCTCGCAAAAGGCGCAGATCTCCCGCAGCCACACCCGCCAGTCCTCCCGGCGCAGTTTGTACAGGGGCTGGGCAGCCAGGGCGTCGGTAAAGCAGTCCACCCCCACCCTTTCGATATACCGTCCCCGAATCACCGCCTTGAAGTCCTTCTGGGGCAGGGGCAGGGTAGAACTGACGGTCATGCAGCTGCCCTCTGCAGCAAGCACCTCGTCCAACACCCCGTTTTCAAAGACCAGGTCCCCATGGAGCAGCAGGACGTCGTCGTCCAGGTGTTCCCGGGCCAGGTAGATGGAATAGATATAATTGGTTTCCCGGAAGGCGGGGTTGTTCACAAAGGTGTAGTTCAGGGGCAGATTCAGGCTGTGGCAATAGTTGACCAGCACCGCCTCGAACAACCCGGTGGTGATCACCACATCGGCAATGCCCACCGCAGCCAGCATGTTCAGCTGACGGCTCAGGATGGTTTCCCGGCTGGAGATCTCGGTCATGCATTTGGGATGCTCGCTGGTCAGTACCCCCATGCGGCTGCCCATGCCCGAATTCAGTATCAGTGCTTTCATGGTCTTCCCTTTCTTCCTGTCCCCAGGTTCCCGCTTATGTGTCAAAGGTCGGGGGATCTCATGCCATGAAATCCTCCGACCCCATGGGTCTGTGAGCCCTGTTGCTTTTTATGCCTGGTCCCGCGCGGCGATCATATCTTTCACCTTCATCAGGCGGGTCAGGGCGCCGCGCTCGTTTTCGTCCAACTTCATGGCGATGAAGCGGATGGTTTCATTCAGATCCGGGATCATGACGTATTCCAGGGCGTTCACCCGGCGCCGGGTCTTCTCGATCTCGTCCGCCAGTAGGTTGCAGGTCTTCTCGATCTCCGCCAGCCTGAGCATCTGGGGCAGCACATTGGCCAGCCCCGCGATGGCGCCGTCCAGCTGGGAAGAGGTCTGGACCAGGCCGTAGCTCAGCACGATCTCCCCCAGGCTCTCTTCATCCACGCTGATTTTGGGCACGTTTACTGACATGATGTTGGCCTGTCCCACCGCAATGTTCACCGTGCGCACCGGGTACAACACGGCTTCCTCCAGCATTTCGGGTTCCATGATGCCGCTGCACAGGGAGAAATCGGCCAGGGCGGCGGACAGGGCTTTTTCCACTTCGGCCCGAAGCCTGGCGTTTTCCCGCACCAGCACCACAAAGCGGCGCATCATTTCGTCCCGCTTGTCCTTCAGCAGTTTGTGGCCCCGCACTGCGGTCTTCAGGCGCTCTTTCAGCCGGCTCATCTCCATGCGGGTGGGGTTGACGTTCATCAGGGCCATGGGTCAGGCCTCCCCCTTGGGCAGGTACCGGTCCAGCATCTCGTCCCGGATGCGCTTCAGCTCGCTGCGGGGCAGCATGGCCAGCAGTTCCCAGCCCAGGTCCAGGGTCTCCTCGATGCTGCGGTTGGTGTTGTAGCCCTGGGCTACGTAGCGGCTCTCAAAGGCATCGGAGAAGGCGGCGTACAGCTTGTCCAGGTCGGACAGGGCGGCGTCCCCCAGGATGACCGCCAATTCCTTGGCCTGTTTGCCCTGGGAATAAGCGGAGAACAGCTGGTTCATGGTGGCGGCGTGGTCCTCCCGGGTCTTGCCCTCGCCGATGCCCTTGTCCTTCAGGCGGGACAGGCTGGGCAGCACATCGATGGGGGGCTGCAGGCCCTTGCGGTACAGCTCCCGGCTGAGCATGATCTGCCCCTCGGTGATGTAGCCCGTCAGGTCGGGAATGGGATGGGTCTTGTCGTCCTCGGGCATGGACAGGATGGGGATTTGGGTGATGGAGCCCTTCTTGCCCCGGATGCGGCCCGCCCGCTCGTACAGGCTGGCCAGGTCGGTGTACAGGTAGCCGGGATAGCCCCGGCGCCCGGGCACCTCTTTGCGGGCAGCGGAGATCTCCCGCAGGGCCTCCGCATAGTTGGTCAAGTCGGTGAGGATGACCAGCACGTGCATGTCCTTCTCAAAGGCAAGGTATTCGGCGGCGGTGAGGGCCATGCGGGGGGTGGCGTAGCGCTCGATGGCCGGATCGTTGGCCAGGTTCATGAACAGCACCGCCCGGTCGATGGCGCCGGTACGCCGGAAATCGCTGATGAAGAAATCGGCTTCTTCGAAGGTGATGCCGATGGCGCCGAACACCACGGCGAACTTGTCGGTACCGCTGCCCAGTACCCGGGCCTGCCGGGCGATCTGGGCGGCCAACTGGGCGTGGGGCAGGCCGCTGCCGGAGAACACCGGCAGTTTTTGCCCCCGGACCAGGGTATTCAGGCCGTCAATGGCGGAAATGCCGGTCTGGATGAACTCGTCGGGATAGTCCCGGGCAGCCGGGTTGATGGGCGCGCCATTCATGTCCAGACGCATCTCGGGGATGAGCTCGGGACCGCCGTCCCGGGGCCTGCCCATGCCGTCAAAGACCCGGCCCAGCATGTCCATGGACACGGACAGTTCGACCGAGCGGCCCAGGAAACGGGCCTTGGCGGTTTCGATCTTCAAGCCCTGGCTGGGCTCGAAAAGCTGCAGCATGGCTTTGTCGCCGTTCACTTCCAGCACGCGCCCCGAGCGGACCTCGCCGTTTGCCTGTTCGATCTCCACCAATTCGGAGTACTTGACGCCGCTCACGCCTTCCACCAGCATCAGCGGGCCCACCACCTCCCGGATGGTCGAGTATTCTTTCAGCATGGTCACACTCCTCCTTCGCCCAGCTGGGCCATCTGGTCGCTCAGTTCTGATTCGATCTTGTCAAACTGGGCAAGTTCGTCCTCGGGGATATACTTGGCGCGGCCGATGCGCTCCCGGACGGCAAGCCCGGACACCTTGCTCAGGTCGGCGCCCTTTTCCAACGCCTTCTGCCCCTTTTCCTGGTATTCCAGGATCAGGGAAAGCATGCGATATTGCTTGTTCAGGGACGTATAGGTGTCCACCTCGTCAAAGGCGTTCTGATGCAGGTAATCCTCCCGAAGCATGCGGGCGACTTCCAGGGTGAGCCTGTCCTTGAAGGACAGGGCGTCCACGCCCACCAGGCGCACGATCTCGTTCAGCTCGCTCTCCTCCTGGAGCAAGCGCATGGCCTCAGCCCGCTTTTCGTCCCAGTCGGGGGCCACGTTTTCGCCGAACCACCCCTCCATGCGGTCCAGGTACAGGGAGTAGCTCTGGAGCCAGTCAATGGCGGGGAAATGGCGCCTGTAGGCCAGCTGGGCCGACAAGCCCCAGAACACCTTGACGATGCGCAGGGTGGCCTGGGAAACGGGTTCGGAGAAGTCGCCGCCGGGGGGGGATACCGCGCCGATGGCGGAAATGGCGCCGGAACGGCCCTCGCTGCCCAGGCACTTGACCCAGCCAGCCCGCTCGTAGAACTCGGCGATGCGGCTGGACAGGTAGGCGGGATAGCCCTCTTCCCCGGGCATCTCCTCCAGGCGTCCGCTCATTTCGCGGAGCGCCTCCGCCCAACGGCTGGTGGAGTCTGCCATGATGGCCACCTTGTAACCCATATCCCGGAAGTACTCCGCAATGGTGATGCCGGTATAGATGGAGGCTTCCCGGGCCGCCACGGGCATGTCCGAAGTGTTGGCGATGAGCACGGTGCGCTTCATCAGGGTCTCCCCGGTGCGGGGATCGTGGAGTTCGGGGAACTCCATGAGCACGTCGGTCATTTCGTTGCCCCGCTCGCCGCAGCCCACGTACACGATGATGTCCGCGTCCGCCCATTTGGCCAGCTGGTGCTGAACCACGGTCTTGCCGCTACCAAAGGGGCCGGGGACCGCCGCCGTGCCGCCCCGGGCGATGGGAAAGAAGGTGTCGATGACCCGCTGTCCGGTGACCATGGGTTCGTTGGGCGCGACCTTTTCCACGTAGGGACGGCCCCGCCGCACGGGCCACTTCTGGAGCATGGACAATTCCAATTCCCCGGTGGCGGTGATCAACCTGCACACCGTATCTTCCAGCTTGGCGTCGCCGGAGTGGATCCAGGATACCGTGCCCTCAAGCCCCGGGGGCACCATGATCTTGTGGAGCACCACGCTGGTCTCCTGTACGGTGCCCAGCACGTCGCCCGCCGTCACCCGGTCGCCCACGGCGGCTGTCGCCTTGAAGGGCCATGCCTTGTCCCGGTTCAGGGCCGGCACCTCGATGCCCCGGGTGATGCGGTCTCCCGCTGCCTCCCGGATGGCGGTCAGCGGACGCTGTATGCCGTCGAAAATGGATTCTATAAGGCCGGGGCCCAGTTCCACCGACAATGGCGCGCCGGTAGAGACCACGGGTTCCCCCGGGCCCAGTCCCGAAGTTTCTTCGTACACCTGGATCGAGGCGCTGTCGCCCCGCAGTTCGATGATCTCGCCGATCAGCCCCTCTTCCGAGACGCGCACCACGTCGTACATCGTGGCGTCGCCCATGTTGTCTGCGACGATCAGAGGCCCGGCAACCTTTGTGATGATTCCCTGACGCATCCCGTCAACCCTCTTCCCTAAATAGTATGTCTGCGCCGATGGCCTTCTCTACATTGGCGCGAACCCGTTTCATGCCGGAGCCATCGGAACCCGTGGCGCCCGGGATCGGGATGATCGCGGGCAACGGCGCAGTCCGATATCGCTCCATGGTCTCCCCGATTTGCGCAGCCATATCCTCGGTGATGAAGATGACCGCGCAGCCCGCCTGGGCCAGGTTGAATACCGCCCGGGAAGCTTCCGCCGCCGTTTCGGCGGGGACTACCTCCAGCCCCAGGGCGCGAAAAGCCAGCACCGTATCCCGGGAACCGACGGCAGCAACTTTGTGCATCAGCCTTCCCTCCTTCTAATACAGTGCCCGCAGGCAGGACGATAGCTTCTCCTGGCTTACCCCCGTGGCCTTGGCCGTGGCCAGCAGGCGCACCGCCTGGCTCTCCCGGGTCCGGGCCAGCAGGTACCCCACCAGGGGCAATATGCTGGTGGGCTCGTAGCGATGGGGCCGAAACAGGCCCAGCAGATAATCTTCCCCCGCCCGTTCGATGGCATTCCTGTCCAGCGCCTTCACCGGGGCGGACAGGGCGTAGGCGTAGGGGCGATATCGAATCAGGTCGTAAGCCCGGTCCGGTTCTTCCGCCACCTTGGAGAGTCCGTCACAGCTCAAGGTCCCCCCGGTCACGAACAGTTCCCGGGCAAAGGCGGCGCCCCGGCCCATGGCCCCGGAACGCAGGGCGATCATGAGGTTTATGAGTTCGGCCCTGCAGATGAAATACAGGCGGATCGTCTCTTCTTTGCATGTCGCCATGCGGTTTTCGATGAAGGAAAACACCGCCTTGTCCAGCCGGGCATCCACGTACAGGGGATCCATCTTCACGGCGGAGCGCCTGTCGATGTCCTGCATGGCTTCCCGCAGTTCCGCCGGCAGATCCTGATAGTTGTTTTCTTCCACCATGCGGCGGAGTCCTTCCGGGTCCAGCAAACCCAGCCCGCTCAGGGCCACCCGGGCTTCACCCAGGGCACGGGCTTTGTACAGCGCCTTCAGGTTCAGGGCGTCGTACTGGATCAGGAAGCAATCGGTGAGATCGGGGTCGCTGCTGCAGTCCCGCACCAGCTTGGCCGCCTCCCGCATATGCGCGTCGCACATCTTCTCGATGTCCCCGCGGGTGCGCACTTCGCCCCAGTTGTTCTCCACCAGTGCCCGGGCCAGTTCTTCCACCGATTGGGTGAGCGCCAGACGCTCCAGCTGGCTATGGCCCAGCAGCGTATTTTCCAACACCCGCACGCGGCCCACCGCATAGGCAGGGCTTGCTTGAGGCATCTATGTTCCCTCCGATCCGTCAGTCAAACAATACACCGGCAACCTCGGCCTCCAGCGTGGGGCGCATTTGCCAGAGCACCGCGTCAAAGGCACAGTTGATCTCCAGTCCGCCCTTTTTCAGCACGAAGCCACCGCCCAGATCCCGGCTCTTTGGGGAAAGGGTGACACCCTCTTTGCCCGCCTTCTCCAGGGCGTCGTTCAGGTGCGCCATGTAGGCCGCATCGAACAGGCCCCGGTCTTTTTCGTCGGGGATGATCTCCTCGCCCCCCTCTGCGCTGCCCAGCAGCAGCTTTTCCATAAAGGCCTTCTTTGCGGCGCCGTCCATCTCTTCCATGCGCCGGCCCGCATCCTCGAAGGCCTGGTCGATCACCTCGCGCTTGGCTGCCAGCAACGCCTTTTTCTGGTCCAGCTCCGCCATGCGCAGCATGCGGTCCCGCAACTCGCCAGCCTGCTTCTCCGCCTGGGCCTCGGACTCCAGGCGCCTGGCTTCGATCTGGGCATCGCCCTGGGCCTGCAGTTCGTCGGCTCTTTGGTGCGCATCCCGCAGGACCTGTGCAGCCTGGGCGCGGGCGTCCTCCAGGATTTTCAGGGTAATAGCCTCAGCATTCACGCGCCGACCCTCCTTCTGCCATCAAACGGCAAACCAGATGATCAGGAAGGAAGCCAGCAGCGCCAGCACGGCGTAGGTTTCCACCATAACGGTCATGGAAATGCCCTGGCCGCTGGACTCGGGGCGCTTGCCCAGAAGCTGGATGCCAGAGGCGGCAACGCGTCCCTGGTAGATGGCGCTGCGCCAACCCACGATGGCGACGGGCAGACAGCCTGCGAGAATCTGCAAGCCCTGGGCAAAGCTGAGTTCGGTCCAGTTGCCAGCGCCCCCCAGCACGTTCAGTTTGATCATGACGATGAAGCCGATCAGGAAGCCGTAAATGCCCTGGGTGCCGGGCAAGAGTTGCAGAACCAGAACCTGACCAAACACGTCGGGGTTCTCGCCGATCACGCCTGCGCCCGCTTCCCCCGCGATGCCCACGCCGCGGGCCGATCCGCATCCGGCCATGAATACCGCAATGGCGGCGCCGATCAGGGCCAGGCACTGTCCGATTGACAACTGAGACAAGAGCGCTACAAGGTCAAATCCGGTAGATTCCATAGAACAAATCCTCCTTGATTATTGTTCGAACGGCGTTGGCCATTAGAACCCATTGGCTATTTTTCCCGGGACATCATGACGTACCGGGTATCCTCCCGGAGCGGGGCAAAGTCCCTCCCCCCGGATTCGTAGAATTTGCCGAAAAATTCGATGAACTGCAGTCGGCAGGAATGCACGTATGCCCCCAGGGCGTTGATGAACAGGTTGAAGGTATGCAGCCCCAGGAGAACCGCGATGGCGAGCACATAGCCAACAGGCCCTGCACCCCACAGCAGTCCCGCCAGTATATTGACCACCATGCCGATGACCCCGGTGGCAAGGCCCATGCCGAACAGGCGGGCGTAGCTGAGCAGGTCGGACAGGTATCCGGTGATGCCGTACAGGGAGCCCAGGCCCCCCAGGACCTTTCCGACGATCCCCTTCTTGCGCCGGCCCGCCGTGCACAGCACCCCCAGGGCGCCGATGACGGCGATGATGCCCCCCAGGGTACCGTTCACCAGGATCAGGGGGATGCCCACCAGGATCATCAGCCAAAACCCCTGGTCGAAAAGGGCCTCCAGGGGTTTGCCCCGCTTGATGGACAGGTAGGCGCTCATGCACATGCCCGCCACCAGGTGAATAAAACCCACCACAACGCACAGGACCAGGACTTTCAGGGCGTCGTTCATAGGGTCCAGGACGGGTTTGTAAGGGGTAGTGCCGAACCAGCCACCGTAAATGGAGCCCCAAATCACGGTGGACAGGCCGCCCATGGTCAGGATGAAGGCCATCTTGCCCAGCCCACGATCCCCCAACCGCCACCATACGAAGGCGGCAGCCAGGCCCAGCACCACGCCGTAGCCCGCATCCGACACCATCATCCCAAAAAAGCACACCCAGAAAGGCATCATGACAAAGGAAGGGTCCACGCCCCTGGGATCGGGGGTGGAAAACATCCGGACGATGGTCTCGAAGGGGGCCACCACCCTGTGGTTTTGCAGCAGGGTGGGCGGCTTCTCGTCCTCCTCCGGGTCTAAAAACTCGGTCTCGCACTCCGGCGACACCTTGCGCAGGGCCGCCTTCAGGGCTTCCGCCTTTTCCGCAGGCACCCAGCCCGTCATCAGAAAGGCGGATCGGGTGTCGATGCAGCGCTGTCCTGCTTCCAGCCTGCTGCGCTCCAGGGCTTCCACGTCCCGCAGCAGCCGCAGCTCCGGCAAGTGCCCCGCAAGCTGCTGGACCTCCTGTTGCAGTTGAGCCCGCACCTCTTCGATGCGCTTCAGTTTGCCCTGCAGCAGATCCAGGTTCAGGGCGGCGCTGCCCTGAACGCCTTCAAAGCGGACAATGCTCGCGCCGTGTTCCCGCATCAATTCTTCCACGCCCTCCCGCACCGAACCATGGGCCGCCAGGAGCAGGTTCAGTTCGTCCCGCACCCTGCTTACCGGGTCGATCCGGGCGGGCCCCAGGGCTTTGATCCTCTCTTCAAAGGCAATCAGGTTCTTCTGGGGCAGGGTGATGGCCCACACCAGGGCGCTGCGGGTCTCACCCAGCTTGTCCAGGGGCACGTCCATGGCCTCCCAGGGGCGGAGCATCTCGAGCTGGGCCCTGTCCCGGTTCTCCCTGGTGCGCAGTTCGCCCCGGGTGCGCTCGATCTCCTCCACCCGCTCCACCACTTTCATGGTGTCCCCCCGCCCGGCCTCCGCCAGGGTCACCTGGTCTTCGCCGGCCTCGGGAGGCAGGGAAAGCATCCCTGGTTTGTGCATATCGTAGGGGGACAGGCGGGCGATGGCCAGGTCCAGTCTGCCGATGGTCTTCTGCAGTTCCTCCAGCTTCTGGGCCGAAAGTGTGTCAGCCGGGAAAGCTTCGTCTGCCTGTTCCACCACCTGCACGCAGCCAAGCTTTTGCATGACCTTCAGCAGCCGCGCCTTGTCCTTTCGGAGGGCCAGCAGCCGCAGCTTTTTCATCTCAGCGATGGCCATCTGATACAACCCTTTCGAAAATCAGTTCCCCCGCCCGTTGGACCCGGGCAGCAGCCTTTTTTTTCATGTCCTCCCGCTGGGCGCTGCGGCGAACTTCCAGCACTTTGATCTCATCCCCGATGCGGACCTTCGCGGCCTCCATGTGACGCTGCACCGCTTCCGCCTGCATGCGGGCGGCGAGCCGCGCATGGGCGGCCCCTGCCTCCTCCACCGACTTCAGGATGTCCCGGGCTTCCCGGGCGGCCTGGGCGCGGAGATCATCGGCCTGCTGTTCGGCAGCCTCGATCAATTCCAGTATCGTGGGCAAGTGACCCGCCTCCTTTACTTGGTCCCAAAGATGCGGTCCCCCGCATCCCCCAAACCCGGCACGATGTAGCCGTGGTCGTCGAGCCGCTCGTCGATGGCGGCAATGTAGATATCCACGTCCGGGTGCGCCTTCTGCACCGCTTCGATGCCCTCGGGGGCGCCGATCAACGACACGAGCTTGATGGATGTGCAGCCCCGCTTCTTCAGGCAGTCGATGGCCGCGTTGGCGCTTCCGCCCGTGGCCAGCATGGGATCCACCACGATCAGTTCCCGCTCCTGCACGTCCGGGGGCAGTTTGCAGTAGTATTCCACGGGCAGCAAGGTCTCCGGGTCCCGGTACAGGCCGATGTGCCCCACCTTGGCGGCGGGCACCAGCTGCATGATGCCGTCCACCATGCCCAGCCCGGCCCGCAGGATGGGCACGATGCCCATCTTCTTGCCGCTCAACATCCTGGTCGTGCACTTGCTCATGGGAGTCTCGATTTCAATCTCTTTCATGGGAAGGTCCCGTGTGACCTCGTAGGCCATCAGCATGGCGATCTCCCCCAGCATCTCCCGGAAATCCTTGGTACCCGTCTCTTTCTGCCGCATCAGCGAAAGTTTGTGCTCGATCAGCGGGTGTTTGATCTCATGAACCGTGCTCATAATAACCGTCTCCTCTTTGTCAATGATCCGGATCGAGAAGCCAGATCCCCTTTCCCATTCATTATAGAGCAATCCCGGCCAAATTTCAAGGTATTTTTGGCCCCCCAGGTGACATCTGCAGGACAAATTCTGGAAATAGGTACCCGGATGTGATATACTGGCAACCATGAACGAAAAAGAACGGGACGCGCTCCTGAAACTGCAAAACAGCCGGAACCATAAAGCCCTGTGCCCCAAGGCGGTGGAACGGGTCTTTCTCCAGGCCCTGGCCCGCTATCCCTGCCTGAAAGAGGCGGACAAGGCGGCCCGGGATCAGCTGCACCAGATTGCCGGGGCCTTTTTGCGTACCGGGGAGGTAAAACGGGCCCGGAATCTTTTGGACCGGGGCGCCCCCGTGGAAGCCCTGCTGGCGCTCCACGCCTCCACCCGGGAGCGGCCGGGCTGGCGGGAGATCTACGGGCGCATCTTCGAAAAGGCCGCCCCTGCCCACGTGGTGGACCTGGCTTGCGGGCTGAACCCCCTGTGCCTGGGCGCCCTGGGGATGCCTTGCCTTGGTTTGGATCTGTATGCCGGGGCGGTGGAACTGGTCAACGCCTACGCTGCCCGGGCCGGTTGGCCCGTTCGCTGCGAAGTGTGGGATCTCCTGGGGGACAGAGAACTCCCCGGAGGGGACCTGGTGTTGATGATGAAGCTGCTGCCCGTGCTGGAGCGGCAGCAAAGCGGGGCGGGGGCACATCTCCTGGCCCGGGCCAAAGGGCGCCATAAACTGGTTTCCTTCCCCACCCGCACCCTGGGCGGGAGAAACGTGGGCATGGAAGCCCACTACGAGAACTGGCTGATGGATCATCTGCCGGAAGGACACCGTGTGCGGGACCGCTTCGTGCAGAATAGCGAGCTGTTCTGCCTGTTGGAGGATACAAATGGCTGAACTATTCGTGGCGGCGACCCCCATCGGGAACCTGATGGACCTCACCCCCCGGTTGGCGGAAACCCTGAAGCGCTGCGACCTGATCGTAGCCGAGGACACCCGGGTGACCATGAAACTGCTGCATCACCTGGGCATCAAAAAGCCCCTGCTGTCCATGAATCGCCATACAGAACAGGACAAGGCGGGGACCATCGTGGAGAGGATGCTGCGGGAGGACCTTTCCGTATGCCTGACCTGCGATGCGGGCACCCCGGGCATCTCGGATCCCGGCGTTCCCCTGGTGGCGGCGGCCCATCAAGCGGAGATCCGGGTGACCCCCATCAGCGGCCCCAGCGCCGTGACGACCCATTTGTCCGCCTGCGGCTTCGACGCCCGCACCTTCGGCTTTTACGGCTTTCTCCCCCGGGAGAAGGGGGCGCTGGCCAGGAAGATCGGGGAGATCGGCCGCAGCGGGCTCCACGCCGCTGTGCTGTACGAGTCTCCCCGCCGGGTGGTGGAACTGGTGGAAACCATTGGGCAGGTGCTGCCGGGTTGCAGCATCTCCGTGGCCTGCGACCTGACCAAGCGCTTTGAAAAAATCCGTACCGGCCCCTGGGCTCAAGTGCTGGAAGCACTCCGCGCCGACCCCAACGTGGAAAAAGGGGAATACAGCCTGGTCATCGCCCTGCCTCCCGCTCCCGAAGACCCCGAACCCGTCTCTCCGGAGGCGCTGATCCTGGAGGCCATGCTTCAGGGCGCGGACCTGGACAGCGCCGCCCGGGAGGTGCTCCTTGCGGGAGCGCCCCGGAACAAGGTATACAAGGCAAAACTCAAAATACGGAACTTTCTGCGGCTGAAAGGGGAAGAAGCGTGAACATCATCACATTCGACACCGAGGCGACGGACCTGACCCCGGGCCAGATTTGTCAGCTCTCCTATCTGATGGCACGGGACGACCGGGTCACAGGCAAAAATCTGTTCTTCGCCGTGGATCACATGGGCGAGGGCGCCCAGGAGGTCCACGGCCTCACCATGGATATGCTGGAAGAATTGTCCGAAGGCCGGCGCTTCGAGGACCATGCAAAAGAAATCTTCGACGACTTTTCAAAGGCGGACCTGCTGGTGGGCCACAACGTGGCGGCGGACGACCGGTACCTGAAGGTGGAGTTTGAGCGGCTGGGCATGAAACTCCCCCGCATCCGCACCTTCTGCACCATGAACTACTTCACCAGCGACGCGGGGTTGAAGCGCAAGGTAGACATCGGCCGGCCCAAACCCCCGAAGCTCAGCGAATTGACGGACTATTTCGGCATTTCCGACGATGAGATCGCCGCCCGCGCCCAGGAATGGTTCGGCGGCGGCGGCCGGCTCCACGACGCCCGCTTCGACACCGTGGCCACCTGGCTGTGCCTGGCGGCGGGAGCCAGGGCGGGAAAGATCCGGGGGATCCTGTGACTCTTCTGCGTCCGCCTTTTCCATAGTCAAATCCCATGAAAAACCGCGGGCAGCCGCCCGTCGTTTTCCCTTCTCCAGCGCAATTGCAGCAAAGGAGGCTGCCTTGCGGCAGCCCCCTCTCTCAAACTTCGCTCCGAAGTTTGGCGCTATCCCTTAGTAGTTGGTCAGGTTGTAGGTCTCGATGGCGTCGTTGGCCAGACCCACCAGTCTCTCCACCGCATCCTCGGGGCTCAGGCCCTTCTGGAATACTTCCTCGGTGACGTCTTCCACGTACTGGCGCACCTCGGGGAACACGCTCAGCAGGCTGCCCACGTACTCGGGGGCGCTGTCATGCAGCTGATCCAGGGCGGTCTGGAACTGGGGATACTTCTCGATGTTGGCCTTGAAGGTATCGGTCTCCTGGGCATGCACGTTGATGGGGAAATAGCCGGTGATGCTGTTCCAGTAGGCCTGGTTTTCGGGGTTCACGCAGAACTTGATGAACTCGAAGCTGGCGGACTTCTTGGCCTCGTCTCCGCTGTCGATCATCCACAGGGTGCCGCCGCCGGTGGAGACGCCGCCCTTGTCATCCGCATTCACATAGGGGAAATAGGCGGTACCCACTTCGAAGGAATCCCCCACGTTGCTGAGCACGCCCGCCAGGTTGGCGGTAGAAGCCAGGAAGATGGCGGTGTCGCCGGCCACGAAGGCTGCGCGGGCCGCGCTGGTGCCGCCCCGCTCGATGTAGCAGGTGTAGGGGCACTCGGAGATCTTCTTCCACATGTTGAAGATGTCCAGGGCAGCGCCGTTCTCGCCGAACATGACCTGGGTGGCATAGCTTTCCCGGCCGTTGCCGTTGTTCACGTACTCTCTGCCCATCTTGCCGGTCCACTGCTCGAAGAACCAGCCGTAGTTGGAGAAGAGGAAGCCGTAGCGGCTGCCGCCGTCCTTGTGGTTGTCCAGCTTCTCGGCGATCTCCATGATGCCGTCCACGGTGGTGGGCACTTCGGTGATACCCGCCTCGTCAAAGACGGTCTTGTTGTAGTACAACAGGGGAGTGGAGCAGTTGAAGGGCATGGAGTTGATCTTGCCGTCCACGGTGTAGTACGCCAGCAGGTTGGGCTCGATGACGGAGGCGTCCCAGCCGTCCTTGTCGATGTATTCCTGCACGGGCACGATCCAGCCGCTGTCGATGATGAAGCGGGTGCCGATCTCGTAGGAATGCACGATGTCGCAGGGCAGCTGGCCCATGCCGGCGGCCTTCAATTTGTTGATGGCATCGTCATAGGCGCCCTGGTACTGGGCGTCCACAAAGATCTCGTCCTGGGACTCGTTGAACAACTCTACGATCTTGATGATGGCTTCGGCATTGGAGCCTTCCAGGGAATACCAGAAGACGACGGTGGTCTTTCCGTCCGCTGCGGCCAGGCCGCACACAGACAGCGCCAGAATGGCGCACAGGAGCAGGGACAACAGTTTCTTCATGGGGTCTTCCTCCTTTTTTATATGGGTCCACCCTATGACAGGATGTTCCGTTCTTGTTTGTTCAGCCTTTGACCGCGCCCGCCATGAGGCCGTCGATCAGCTGCTTTTGCATGAATACGAAGATGGAAAGGCTGGGGATCAGGCACACCACCACCGCCGCCATCATCAGGGCGATGGACTCGGAGTCGATGTCGTACATCTGGCTGACGCCGATCTGGACGGTGCGCACCTTGTCGCTGTTGGTGACCAGCAGGGGCCACAGGTACTGGTTCCATTGCTGCAGGAACACGTAAGCGCCCAGAGCGCCCAGCGCGGGCCGGGACAGGGGCACCACGATGGTGGCCAGGAAGCGCCAGTTGTTGCAGCCGTCTATTTTGGCCGCCTCGTGGAGCTCCTTGGCGAAGGTCAGGTAGTTCTGCCGCATCAGGAACACGCCCATGGCGGAGCAGCCGTAGGGCAGGATGAGCACCTTGAAGGTATCCAGCCAGCCCCAACCGGAAACGGTGAGGTAGTTTGCGATGATGGTGGCTTCCCAGGGCACCATCATGGTGGCCAGGATGCACATGAACACGACCTCTCTGCCCTTGAAATGCAGGAAAGAGAAGGAGAAGGCGGCCATGGAGCAGGTGGTCATCTGCAGCAGGGTGACCGAGCCCGCCACGATAAAGCTGTTCAGGATGTGCCGGGGGATCTGGGTCTTGGTGAACACCTGCACATAGCTGTCCCACTCCGCGAAGGTGGGAAAGAAGCGGGAATACAGCTCGCTGGCCGGCATCACGCTCATCATGAGGGTATACGCCAGGGGGATGATGATGAGGCACACGAAGGGCAGGTTCAGAAGGATGTGCCCCAGCTTGTTCAGGAAGATGCGCCGATCCCGCGCTAATGTGGTCGCGCCCATCAGTAATGCACGCTCCTCTTCTCGGTACTGAACTGAATGAGTGTGATGGCCATGATGATCACGAACAGCACAATGCTCCGCGCCGCCGCCGTACCGAAGCGGAAATTGCGGAAAGCATCCAGGTAGATGGAATACACGATGACCTGCGTCTTGTAGGTGGGCCCGCCATTGGTGAGCAATTTCACCAGGGTGAAGGCCTGGAAAGCGTTGATGATGTTCACCAGGATCTGGAAGAAGAGGGTGGGGCTCAGGCAGGGCAGGGTGATGTGGAGCTGCTTCTTCCAGTAGTTGGCGCCGTCGATGCTGGCGCTCTCGTACAGCTCCCCCGGGATGTTGCGCAGGCCGGCGCTGATGAAGATGAAATTGATGCCGCTGGCCAGCCAGATGGACAAAATACACAGGATGGGGAAGGTCCACACCTCGTCGCTGAGCCAGTTGATCTTGGTGCCCAACAGGTAGTTCAACAGGCCGATGGACTTGTGCAGGATCATCTTGAAGCTCATGGCCGCCGCCGAAGAGGCGATGGCGATGGGCATGGCATAGATGGCGCTGGCAAAAGCCTTGCCCGGGAACGCCTTGGCGGTGATCAGGCTGGTGCACAGGCCCATGAGAAGGCTCCCGCCGGCCACGAAGAACACGAAGCGCACCGTGACCCAAATGCTGTTCCAGAACTCGCCGGAGTATTTGCCTGCCAGGATGTCGATGTAGTTCTGAAAGCCCACGAACACCTTGGCTTGGCCGAACTTGTTGGTCAGGAAGGCGCTGAGGTATGTGGTCTTGAAAAAGGGAAAGTACAGGAACACGCCGAACACGCACAGTGCAGGCAAAAGGAACAGCCAGGGTTCTATGTGTTCATAGAAGGTCTTTTTCTTGCGGCGTTTCGGCAGGATAACAGCGGTCTTGTCCATGGTCGGAATCGCCCCCTCGCCCACGATGTGGAGTGTTGCGTCCGGCAACCTTTATTGAGCTCCCGATCAAAAGCTGCGGACTTCTATTGTATAGTACACACATTCCCGGTCCGTTCGTCAACAAGTATTTCTCGCTGCGGCACGGTTCGCGCATGGATAGCCCGGTTTGCATTCATTTGTTTCGGGATGTTGGGAGGCCATACCGAACAACCGCCAAGCTTTCAGC
The DNA here is from genome assembly GCA_012520375.1 of Clostridiales bacterium. Lineage (GTDB taxonomy): Bacteria > Bacillota > Clostridia > Christensenellales > Aristaeellaceae > Excrementavichristensenella. The sequence goes on along the minus strand of JAAYOH010000017.1, from coordinate 10,762 downwards.
GCCATCGCCTTCGCGCATATGCGTTGCCCCTGACTCCGTCGTGATGTAGGGGTTGTCCGCCGCGATCTGCCGGCCGTCGGCGCCCAGGATACAGTTGACCAGCGCCTGTATATCGGCATTCGGTGCGCCTTTTGCGATCGCTCTTTTTGTCTTGTTTCCCCGCAATCCCATCGCGATCCTCATATAATCGTACAAATCCATTATCAGGCCTTTGTACGAGCTCTGGAAAAGTTTGGTTAAATACGACCCCCTGTGCGCGACGCATGCGGTTGTTGTTTTTAAGAGGCCGATAACAGATGTATGATCATCCGGCTTTTTCCGTTGAGAATGCCGTGCCGAGGAGCTGAGGGGAAGAGCAGAAAGCCAAGGGCGCCCGCCGCAGGATGGGATTTGAAGGGATCCGGGTATGGGAACAAACCAATCCCGGGCCAACCCCTGGCCTGACAAGCAAAAATCGCGCATACGGTCATCCGTGAGCACAAACCTGCCGAACAAGCCAAAGTCCAACAACGCAATCGTCCGGGATCATGGATATATGGCGCTCCCAGGATGATTGACATCCCGCATATTGCGGTATATACTTGCAGCGTGAGCCTGAGGAAAGGCTTCAAGTTGTTTGGCTGTCAGCCAGGCACAGGCGACGCGTGGGCCGTATCGGCCAGGATAAACCATCTTTGCGCAGAACAAGAGAAGATGGTCATCATTCCAGAGAAAATTATCTGAGAGCAAAAGGCCGGCAAAGGTCGGCTCGGCCATGTCTTTCGAAAAGATCGTTTTGTTGGCAAGAACGCGAGAGGAGCGAAGAAGGGTGATAGCGTTTGTTGGCGTGGGCCCCGGAGATCCGGAATTGATTACTTTGCAAGCGGTTCGAACGCTCAAGGCTGCGCAAGTTGTTGCGATCGCCGATTCCGGAACGGAGAGCGCGGTGCTGCAGATCGCGGGGCACTATTTCGAAGAGAAAGAGGTGCTGCGTCTGTATCTCCCGATGAGCGGCGACCTGCGCGACTGGGAAGAGGCGCACAGGGCAGCCGTGAGGGAACTGCTCCTGTATCTGGATGCGGGAAAAGATATCGCTTATCCGGTCTTGGGAGACCCTTCTTTCTACGCCAGCAGTTCTTATCTCATGGCCCTCATTCCGTCCCGTTACGAAAAAACGGTTGTTCCGGGTGTTCCGGCTCTGTGTGCAACCGCGGCAGCGCTGGGGATTCCGCTCGCCCAAGGTCGGGAAAGGCTGACCATTTTGCCGGGCTTGATGGAGGGTGAGTCCCTGCCGGAAGGCAACGTGGTCGTTATGAAAGCCGGGCAGCACCTTGCAGCCCTGGAGCGTTTGGCAGCCGACAGAACATTTTTTTTGGCGCGCAATGTAGGGATGCAGAACGAATACGCAGGGCTTCTTTCCGAAGCCCCAGAGGCCTATTCGTATTTTTCCACAGTGATCATCAAGCCCTGACGCAAGTTCAGCGCGGCGCAAAGGTGTAGCCGCCTTCAGCCGCAGCATGGATGCGGATGCCAAAGGTGGTTTCGAGCATGCCGGAGGACAACGCTTTTTTCGGCGCAGCACAAAGCACCAGGCGTCCGCGGTCGAGCAGCAACAACCGGTCGCAATAGGTCAGCGCCAAGGCCAGCTCATGCAATACCACGACGACCGTCTTGCCCGAAGATTTCAGTCGGGACAGCATCTCCATCAGAGCGAACTGATGCGCCATATCCAGATGCGCTGCAGGCTCGTCCAACAGCAACACTTCCGTATGCTGGCTCAGCGCCATGGCAATGTAAGCGCGTTGCCGTTCACCGCCCGAAAGATCGCTTACTGTTCTGTCAGCCAATCGCGCGATGCCCGCCGTTTCCATGGCCGCGTCTACAATCGCCCAATCGCCCTTGCTCATCGCGCGGCCAAGGCCCAGGTGCGGATAACGTCCGTGCGCCGCCAACTGGCGCACAGTAATATTTGGCACTGCGCGGCTTTGCGGCATATAAGCGATCTTGCGGGCGATCTGCCTGACAGACAGACCGCAGAGGCAAGCTTCGCCCAGGTACACCCCACCGCCGTTGGGCGCAAGCTGCCCGGCAGCCACCTTCAAAAGCGTGCTCTTCCCCGAACCATTGGGGCCGATCAGCCCAATAAGTTCGCCTTCACGCAAGCTGGCGCTGATATCGTGCAGACAGGGCACGCCGCCATAACCGGCGCACACGCGTTCAAACCGCATCATGGCGGTTGCTCCTCTTTCGTTGTATCAAAAGGCGCAGGAAAAATGGCGCGCCGACAAAAGACAGGATAACGCCCACGGGCAATTCATAAGGCGCGAACAACGTGCGGGCCATCAAGTCGCAGGCCGCGAGCAGAAGCGCCCCCAGCGTCATGGTGACAGGCATCAGATAGGCTGTATCGCGGCCTATCAGCCTGCGGGCAACGTGGGGCGTGATCAAGCCGATAAAGCTCAGCAACCCCGAGAAGCTGATCGCGCCCCCGGCCAGCATGGCCGCCGCCGCCAAAAACAACAGCCTGTATCCGTTTACGCGAAGGCCAAGGCTGCGCGCTACCTCGTCGCCCATCGACAGGATGGACAGTTCCCTTTGCAGCAACAGCGCCACAGTCATGCCAACCAAGCAAAAGGGCAAGGCAAACTCAAGCTTTGCCATGGAGACGTTTGAAAAGCCGCCGATGGAAAATGCCGACCGACTGCCCAGCGCGTCCGGCACGAACGTCACGATGGCGTCCATGAGCGCGCCAAGCAGGCTGGACACCGCTACGCCTGCCAAGACGATGGTCGTTTTGGAAAGCCCCGAAAAACGAGCAAGTCCGTACACCAAAAGCGCGGAGAACAGCGCGCCCAGAAAGGCGGCGACAGGCGTCACGCGGGGAAAAGCGGGGAAAAGCACCAGCGCGGCCAGCGTAAAAAGCCCGGCGCCCGCGTTGACGCCGATCACGCTGGGTGCGGCCAGCGGGTTGATCAACACCTCTTGCAAGATGACGCCGGCCAGCGACAAGGATGCGCCTGCCAACAGCGCGGCTAGCAGCCGCGGCAGCCGCACATGCCAAAGCACGCGCGCCGCTTTTTCGGCAATCTCGCCCAACGCAATGGCGCGAAGGAAATCGCCCAGGCCCACGCTGCTGACGCCTGCGGACAGGCTCAAAAGGCACAACGGCAAAAGAAGTACGCCGCACAACGCAAAAACCGTTCTACCCCGTTTCATCATCATACAACAGCGCATACAAAAACGCATAGCTTTCCGCCCAGCGCGCGTTGGGCTTATAATGAAAAAGCATCTTGTCCAGCCGCACATAACGGCCTTCCCGCACCGCCGTCAGGCCGGCCCAGGCGGGATTGTCCGTAAGGCTTTCCGCCAAAGCCTCTATCGTCTTTTCGTCATCCTTTCCCATGGTGACAACAAAAATATAATCCGGGTCAGCCTCGACAATGGCTTCGAGTGTCAGGCTTTCGAGCAACGAATTTTCCCCGTCCGCCATGTTGTTCAGCCCCATATCCGACAACATTGCACCTGCCATGTTGTCAGAGCCCTTGGCCTTGACGCCCGTGGAGTAGGCGCGCAGCAAAAGAGCCGTACGCTTGCCAAAGCGCGGATCGTTCCGCGCATTGTTGCACATCGATTCGATGGGCTCGCGCACGGTGCGCGATTGCTCCAGGTATAGATCTTCCCGGCCAGTAAGGGCGCAGAGGGTTTTCATCATATCCAGGTATTCGCCATATGTGGTGACGGAAAAACCACGGCAGTGGATCCCCATCTCCGCCAGCGTGGCGGCAGCCTGCGTCTGCTCACAAACATCCGTCGAAAAGAGCACGAGATCCGGCTCGATATCGATGATTCTTTCCATATGGGGGGCCTTGGTGGTACCGACGATGCGCACATCCGCGCCCAGGGACATCTTGCGCTCGGTCATGGCGTCATCGGTCGCGCCGGCCAAGGTCCCTCCGGCGAGCATCCAAGCCTCTGCGTAGGAACCAAGCAAAGCGACTACCCTTTGAGGCGCCGTCACGCTTTGTGTTGCCGCGGCAGGGCGACACGCGCAAAAGGCCACAAGCAACAACAACGTCCCAAGGCGCCTGGCGTACAATTTCTTCAACAAACTCATCCGTTCATCCCTTTCGCTTTTTGGGACCGCACCTTTACGCGCGATAATGTACGAAGAGCGCCCCGTTTTCTCCTTTGTGAATGGTGGCGTCCACGTCGTATACGTCCTTGATCATCTGCCGGGTAAGCACGGCTTCGGGTGTTCCGTGGGTGTAAATGCGCCCTTCCTTGAGCACATAAATTTCATCGCAGTACATGGCGGCGATGTTCAGATCGTGAAAGGCTGCGATGACCGTCTTGTTCAGCGTCCGCACCGTGCCCAACAGGTGCAATTGGTATTTGATGTCCAGGTGGTTGGTCGGCTCGTCCAATATGAGCGCAGGGGTCTCCTGAGCCAGCGCCCGAGCCAAAAGGACGCGCTGCTGTTCTCCCCCGGACAGGGCCGCGAAGGGCCGCGTCTCCATCTCGGAGAGGCCGACCCGGGCAAGCGCCGCCCGCACGATGGCATAATCCTGGGCCGTATCCCGTTGCATCATCTTCTTATGAGGCGAACGTCCCATGAGCACAATATCCCGGACGGTAAAATCAAAATCGTACTGATTCCGCTGCGCTACCACGGATAGCTTCTTTGCGCTCTGCCTGGGCGTGAGCTCATCAAGCGGCGTTTGTTCGAGGCAGATCGAACCCGCATCCGGCTTCAACACGCGGTATATGCATTTGAGGAACGTGCTTTTTCCGCTGCCGTTGGGCCCGATAATGCCGATAAACCGATCCTTGTTCACACTCAGCGACACATCGCGGAGGATCTTCGCGGCGCCCCAGGAAAAGGATACCGCCTTCGCCTCCAGAAACATCATGCTCCGCCTCCAAAGCCGTAGGTCTTTTTGACCAACAGCAGAATAAATATCGGTGCGCCCACCACCGAGATGAGCACCCCAATGGGCAGTTCGGTTCGGGGTAAAATGGTGCGGGCTACCACGTCCGCCCAGATGAGGAAAATGCTGCCGCACAACGCGGAAAGGGGCAAGAGCCGTCTGTGATCCACGCCAAAAAGTCCACGCACAAAATGCGGGATAATCAAGCCCACAAAGCCGATGACGCCCGAGGAATACACCACAAAGCCCACCATGACGGAAGCGACGATCAAATACAGCCGACGATATGTCTGCAAATTCGTGCCCAACGTTATTGCCGTATCATCGCCCAAAAGCATCAAATTGAGCACGCGGGACTGACTGATGAAAAACAACGTAGCGATCAGCACGATCAGCAGGATCACAGCATTGCTCTCCCAGCGCGCGCTCGCAAGGCTGCCCATCAGCCAGAACGTGACGGTCATGAAGCGGTTGGCGTCGTTTGCTGTGTAGACAATCATATTGGAAAAAGCCGAGCACATGGAGCTCATCGCCACGCCCGATAGAACGAGCTTGATCGAAGTAATGCGTCCGCCCAATCCGGATATCCATATGACAGCGAAGGAAGCGAGCATCGCCCCGATGAAGGCGCACAGTCCCACCGAGTTTGTGCCAAAAGCGCCCACGGACAGCAGGATCGCAACGGTCGCCCCCAAGCTCGCGCCCGACGAAATACCGAGCACATAAGGGTCGGCCAAGGGGTTTTTCACGATGGCCTGCATCACTACGCCTACCACAGCCAGGCCCATGCCCACCGCCATGCCCAGCACGATGCGCGGCAGACGGATCAGCCATACGATATCGTGGATCGCGCCCGAGGCCATTGTCTGCGGATCGCCAAGGCCGAACAGTTTATAGAAGATCACGCCATAGACTTGACCGATGGATAAATCTGCCGATCCCACCGTAACCGCGAACAGAATGGAGAAAACCAGCAGAGCCAACAGGACAAATATCGCCAGAATGTAAAGCGGCGTTCCCCGAATCAGGCCGTTTCGTAAATCCAGCTTTCGCATATGTGCTCCTTGCGCGCGGGACGGTCTGCCCATGCTCGCCGCCCCGCGCGATCGCGTTTATTCGATGCCGTAGAGCGTCTTGAGGAAGAGTTTCACCGTATCGCGGGTACGCACGCCCGGCGCATAAGCCAGGGAGTAAACCACGGGGTAGATACGGCCGTTCTTCACGGCGTCTACGCTTTGCAAGGCCGGGTTTTCCGTATAGAGCGCGATGGCCTCCTCGCCGCTCACCGAACTCACGTGCACCGCGTAAATCGCCTCGGGATTGGCCGCGACGATCTGCTCGTCTTTCCAGCCTACCTCGCCCAGCGGCACTGCGCCCATCTGCGCCGCGATATCACCCGCGGCTGAATGCGCCGAATAGATGTCATACTCGCCTTCCCATTTTTCAAGGATCAACACGCGCTGCGGTTCTTTGCCTTCGGCCGCCGCGCGGCCTTGGGCGACGGCGGCCTCGATCTCGGAGATGATCTCCTCGGCCTTGTCTTCCCGGTCATAAATCGCGGCGAGATTCCGGATGTCCTTATACTCGTTTTCCAGGGACTCGTTGTCCCTGAGCACCGAGTTGGTGGTCGTGTATGTACCGATATGGCGCTCATGCCAGAAATCCACGTCGCCCATGCGATCGGCCATATTGAACAGCGAATACCAGCCGATCACCATATCCGGCTCGAGGCTCAATGCGTATTCTTTGACAAAATAGCCGACTTCCTGATGGTTCTTGATAAAATCCAGCTTTTGAAAGGCCGCCTCGTATTCCGGCAGTACGCTGGAGCAGTCCGCCACCATCAGGATGTTGTCCTCAAGGCCCAGCGCCAGCAGGATCTCTACGTTGTTGCGCCCATAGACCAGCGTGCGCTCCGGCGCTTTGTCAAACGTATAGGGAACCAATTCTCGCGCGTTGTTGTACACCTCGATGGTCACGGGATAATGGTCGCCTTGGACAGCGAATGCGCCGGAGGCGAAGGCCGCCGCCAACAGCAGGGCAAGGAACAGACTGATAATTCGCTTCTTCATGACAGTACACCCCTCTTTCCTGTAATCCGGTTGATCCAACGAAAGGGAACGGGGCCAACGCGCGAGCGCACAATTCATAAAAATCGTTCACGGACAAAGCCGTGAACGACAAAAGTTCTTCTTGGAACACCGACGAAATACGCTGTCCTCCGCAGCTTATGTCAAATGAAATATGGCAGGTCTTCTGGCTTATGCGTCATCATCAACTTTCGCCTTCTCGGGCACGACCCAATGGCATTGTGAAAGCGACTCTGCAAATACAGCAACGGGATTGCGCAAGATTCACACTTGCTTCCCTTTTATCTCCCCGCGCACGCGGTTTGAACCATAGTTCCTATTCAGTTGTCAACCAGGGTTATTATACCGTCCGTTCCCGGTTCTTGTCAAGTTTTTTCGCACATTTTAACAGAATCAGTGTGTGGAGCGCCTTCCTCCACAATTTCCTATTGACAAAGCGCTCCCGGGAGGATAAAGTATGGGCAGAGGGCGGAACTTGCCCCGCGAAAAAGAAAGGGGGCTGCCGGGATGAAGCAGCTGATTTTTGCCCACAGGGGCGCCTCGGGCTACGCGCCCGAGAACACACTGGAAGCCTTTGAACTGGCGGTGCGCCAGGGGGCGGACGGCATCGAGCTGGACGTGCACATGACCCGGGAGGGCGAATTGGTGGTAGCCCACGACGAGACCATCGACCGGGTGGCGGACGGCTCCGGCGCCATTTGCGAAATGACCCTGGCAGAGCTGAAGCGCTATCACTTCAACCGCACGAAACCCGAATACAGGAGCGCCCGCATCCCCACCCTCCTGGAGGTCTTCGAGCTGGTTGGCCCCTCGGACCTCATGATCAACGTGGAACTGAAGAACAGCTACATCGACTACCCCGGCCTGGAAAAGGCGGCGCTGGAACTGGCGGCCCGCATAGGCATGGAAGATCGGGTGCTGTATTCCAGCTTCAACCACCACAGCCTGTTGCGGATCAAGCAGCTGAACCCCAAGGCCTTTTGCGGCATGCTGTACGAGGCCACCCTCATCGAGCCCTGGAAATACGCATCCCTTCACGGCATGGACGCCCTGCACCCCCACTTTTCCGAGATGAACGTGCCCGGGGAGGCGCAAAACGCCCACGCCTTGGGGCTGAAGGTGAACGTGTGGACCCCCAACGCGCCCCGGTTCTGGGAGCTTTGCCTGCGGGCAGGGGCGGACATCCTGATCACCGATTTCCCCGACCAGGCCCTGCGTTTCCGGGACGAATTCCATAAGGCCCAGTCTGGTACAATACATTCAGTATAGGAGGAACCAAGGTATGAAGATCATGCAGCTCAGCGACCCCGCTTTCCGGAAATACGGCCGGGTGGTGGAAGGCATTTGCACCAGTGAACTGATGAAGGCCATGGAAAAAAAGCCCCGCCCCGATGAGGTCATATACGTAGCCTCGGACCCGGAGCTGGAAGCCCTTCCCATCTTTGAGACCTTTACCCGGGTGCTGTTCGGCGGTATGCCCATCCAGATCGGGTTCTGCAACGGCAACAACCACAAGCTGAACGCCCTGGAATACCATCGGGACAGCGAATTCAACCTGGCCTGTACCGACGGCATCGCGCTGTTGGGCGCCCAGCAGGACATCGAGCCCTCGGACTTCTCCTACGACACCGCCAAGGTGGAGGCCTTCTTCATTCCCAAGGGCGCCCTGGTGGAATACTACGCCACCACCCTGCACTACGCCCCCATCTCCTCGGAAGAACGCTTTAGTTTTGTGGTGGTGCTGCCCCGGGGCACCAACGAGGCCCTGACCTTCCCCACCACCGGGGAGGGAGAGGACAAACTGCTGACCCATGTGAACAAGTGGCTGATCGCCCATCCCGAGGCGAAGATCCAAGGCGCGCATGTCGGGCTCACCGGGGAAAACCTCTGCGTCTGATATCCACCGGCTCCCGATCCACCGCCCCGCCGTTTGGGCGGGGCGGCAGTTTGCTCATGAAAAGAAGGCGGCCTGCCTAGAAAAATACCGGGCCTGCCCTTTAGCGGCGTCCCGGTTTTAACCACCGTTTGAGTTTTGAGCCAATTTTTCTCCTGTCCCGCATGGCCTCGGCGCTGAGATAAGCAGTCTGATACTCGGCATTTTCGGGGCGTTGCCGCATGGCAATGCCGAAATACAGCACCGCCTTTTCAAGCTCCCCCAGGCGAAGCAACACGGCGCCGAACAGGTAGTTCCACTCGGCGGAGCGGGTGGCCACCCGCATCAGGGCTTGCCGCGCCGCGGAAAGTTGGCCCAGCTCCATCAGCTTGCGCACGTCCGCCAGCTGCTCGCGCTCCGGGGTGGTCTCGTTCAGCCCTTCGCTGCGGGAAACCTGCTTCAGTACCTCCCCAAAGGCCTGGTTGATCTCGGTCATCCTCTTTTCCGCCCACATGCGCTCGGGGCCCTCGGCGAAGCGGTCGGGATGCCAGCGCCTCGCCAATTCTCGGTGGGCACGGCGAATCTCGGATACCGTGGCGTTTTTGGATACGCCCAGCACGTTGTATGGATCCGTCATGCACGCACCTGCCTTCCCTGACAATACGGTGTTCATTATACATGGAAATGTTTCAATTGTCTATCTTTTTTGTAGGCATTGTGGAAATCCTCTGACTGAAACAGAATTGTAATACGACTGTAGTCAGTTGGTCGTTTACAAGTCGCGGTTTCTTCGGTACAATTGTATGGAGTGGGCCAACCACAATGTTTCGCAAAGGACTGACGATCAGGATGCACGCACCCAAGAAGCCCGCCCGCCGCAAGCGGGGCAACGCCTATGGCAAACAGGTCATCCGCTGGCTGATCTGCTGCTTTCCCGCCGGTCTGCTCATGATGTGGAGCAACCGCTGCCGCTGGCCCAAGGGCATCAAGTTCGCGGTATCCGGCGCTTTTTGCGCCCTGATCCTGGCAGTAATCATCCCCCAGACCCTGCCCCCCACCCGGGCCAAGGGGGGCGTGGAGATCGTAAGCCTCTCCCCCGCCCTGGAAATCCAGGGCCCCGTGCAGCAGGTGAGCGACGAGGGGGAATACGAAGTCTACATCCCCGCCTATGTGCAGCCCACCTCCCTCCTGGTGGCGCCCACCCCCACCCCGGAACCCATCTACGTGTACTGCAACGACGGCGGCCGCTACTACCACGCCAAGAACTGCCGCTACGTCCGCAAGCGCAAGACCACCGCCCGGGTCCCCCTCACCCAGGCCCTGAACGCCGGCTACACCCGCTGCAGCGAATGCAACGCCCCCAAGGAAGACTATTAATTTTCCTTAGAAGCGGTTGACAAAGCCCCCCTTCCTGGGGTATAATCAGCTTCGCTGGTTATGCGGCAGTGGCGGAATCGGCATACGCGCACGTTTGAGGGGCGTGTTCTGCAAGGAGTACGGGTTCAAGTCCCGTCTGCCGCACCAAACCAAGATGATCCGAACCAATCTTTCATATTGGAGATGGGTTCGGATTGTTTGTTTGCTTTGATAAACGCCATATGGTACGGCCTGTGGATAGGGTAGGCAGCGCTGCCTGTTGACCACATCCCCACAAGGGTTTCGATTGCGGCGACGGCTGCCTTGCGGCTGTAGGCATCATTCCGGATTCCCTGCTCAAATGTGCGAAAGATTCTTGACACAACCCACGGAGATCGGCTTTTCCCCGCGCTTGCAGGATTTCCCAGGCCGTGTATGGAATACTACACTGTGTAACGCCCGGATCCGGACTGTCTATCGATATCAGGAGCGGAACCGAAGAGAGGTCCATGGTTCAGCCTCCTTCCTGCAACATT
>JAAYOH010000016.1 GCA_012520375.1 Clostridiales bacterium | reverse complement strand
GGCGCCCATGCGAAGGGTACTGCCGAAACCCTCGATCACCACGTTCAGCTGGCCGTCCACGATGCCCACGCTGTTGAGGGTCAGGTGATAAGTCTTGCCCTCCATGACTACTTCCGCCGTTCCGCGATCTGCCATGGCGGGCAGGGCAAACAGCAGGGAAAGGGCCATCACAATTGCCATCAGCTTTTTCATGTTTTCATCTCCCGTCTCTTCCTGTCTTATTGTTTCATACGCTTACGATCCCCACCGGAACGCTGAAATCCGTCCTCCATCTCCATCACCTCAAGCACATCATAGCATGGTCGCTTTGCGGGAGGGCGTGCAAATTGCACAGTTGTTTTTATTTTTTGCCAGCGGGATGAAAACCCTTTCCATTGTGTTTTTTCGCCTGCATTTTACCATATGGGAAGACAGGCCGCAATGCACGATCGTCACGAGTTTCTCGTCTATTGTGTTTGCATGAAAAATAAAAGGGGATTGGCATGGTGGACTGAAGGAAATTCCATGCGAATAAGCGCGGGGTGCCTCTTGTGACAACTCGATCTCGGCCATCAACTCCCTTACCCGGAGCAGGGTCACCGGAAAAATGGGTATTGTCGGGAGGCACGCTCCTCTGGCAGCAGCAATAGGAAGTGTGCCAGGGGAAATCCCTTGGCACACGCTATTCCATCCGGATGCCGGAGTACGGCCCTGACACCCTCGTTTCCCACTTTTTTTCTCCCTCATACCGTTCTTTTCTCCGGCGCATTCAGCCGCACCGTAAAAGTGGCTCCCTTGCCCGGCTCGCTCTCCGCCTCGATGCTTCCCTGCATCAGTTCTACCACCAGTTTGGCGATAGTCAGCCCCAGCCCGGTGCCGGAAGTCCCCATGCGTGACCTGTCGGCCTTATAGAAGCGCTCCCAGATATAAGGCATATCCACCTTGTCGATCCCGGGCCCTGTATCCGATACGATCAGCAATACTCTCCCCTCCCCTGCGGCTCGGGAACTCAGGGTTACCTCTCCTCCGGAAGGGGTAAAGGCCAGGGCATTGTCCAGCAGGATGATCAGTACTTGCAGGATGCGCCCTTCTTCCCCCATCACCAGCAACTCGGGACCGGCCTCGATGCGCAGTTCGACATCTGCCTCTCTGGCCCGCTTTTCCATACGCCTTGCGGCAGCCCGTAACATGGCCCCGACCTCAATGGGCTCCAACTCCGGCAGGAGATGTCCCGACTGCAGCCGGCTCAGGTCCAGCATATCCCCGATCAGCTTTTCCAGACGGATGGTCTCCTGGTAGATGATCCGGTAACATTCCTGCTTTTCTTCTTCGGTTTCCATCAACCCATCCAGAAGGGGCTCCGTCATACCCCGAATGCCGGTGAGAGGGGTGCGCAGTTCGTGGGAGACGTTTCCGATGTACTCCCGACGTATCTGTTCCAGTTTTTGTGCCTGGGATATATCCCGCACCAGGCACACGGCGCCGATTCCCTCCCCCCGTATATCCCGAACGGGAGAAGCAATGGCCTGGATGGTGCGCCCGTCCAGGTTGGTCCAGTCGGTCTGCATCTGCTCGCCTCGGGCTGCTGCCTCCTTCAGAATGGCAGTCAGCTGCTCCCGGTGTTCCAGGGCTCCGGGATCGGCAGAAGCGTCGTCCCAGTCCTTGATCCCCAGCAGGTTCAGAGCTGCTCCGTTGTGATGGATAACGGCGCCCGTCCGGTCGATGGCCACGATACCCTCGCCGATGGAGCGCAGGATCATTTCCAGCTTGCTCTTTTCATCATTCAAAGTGCCGATCACGTCATCAAGCCGTTCCGACAGGGTGTTTAGGGTGCTCGCAAGGCGGCCCAGCTCGTCCCCGCTGTGTACCGTGCAATGTTCCCCGTAATGTCCCTCCGCCATGCGCTGCGCGATGCCGGACATCACGATGACGGGCTGTACGATGCGCCGGCTCATGAACCAGGCGAATAGGGTAACGCACAAGATGGCAATCAACCCCGCCATACCCTGCCGGATGACTATATAGCCCGCGGCTTCGGTGGCATCCTTCAGAGGCCTGGATAGAATCAAGGCGCCTCCCGTCTCCCCGGTTTGGAGATCCGTGATGGGCACCCCGGCGAACATGACCAGACCCTCGGCAAACTGGAGCTTGCGAACATCGGTATCCGTATTGCCGCTCATGATGGAGCGCACCAAGGCCTCGTCCACCGAGCCGATCAGCTCAAAGCGTGTCAATGCCTCATCCTGGAATTCCTCATTTTCCAGAGGTGCTTCCCCCGGCATCTCTCCCTCCCCCTCGGATCTCTTAGGGGGACTCCCTGTCCAGGGCTTTGCAGGCATGGTTTCTTCTCCATCCTTCCGGCGCAGCCTGCGGATCGGCATCTGACGCACCGTCATATCCTCGTCATCCACATAGAACATGGTGGCATCCGTCAGGGATTCCACCTCCCAAAGTCCCCGCACCGTAAGCACACGGATTCTGCCGTCCGGCCTGGCAATGGTGGAAGCCACGCTCTGTGCCCTCGCCAACAGGTCGTTCAGGTTGGCATCGATCATCCTGTCCCGAACCAGATAATAGCTGACGGCACAGGAAAGTACCACCACCAGCACGGTGACAACCAGGTAGCCCGCAAGGACCTTATGAAACAGGGAATGGCTTTTCCGTTCCGTGAAGCAACACAAATTTGTACCCTACCCCCCATACCGTGCAGATGTCCCATGGGTTTCCCTCGCGGCACAATTTTGCCCGGATCCGTTTGATATGGCTGTCCACAGCCCGGGTGTCCCCGGCGAAATCGTACCCCCAGATATCCTGCAGCATCTTTTCCCGGCTGAATACTTTTCCGGGATGGCTCGCAAGAACCCACAGGATCTCCATTTCCTTGGCCGTACAGGTCACCGGTTCCCCCTCCAGGCGCACCACAAAGGCATCCATGTCGATCTGGAGGTTTCCTACGGTGAGGCACTTGTCTCGGGTCTCGTCCTTCATTTCGTACATGCGGCGCAGTATCGCCCGGGTGCGTCCCAGCACCTCCCGGGGGCTGAAAGGCTTGGAGATATAGTCGTCCGCTCCGATCTCCAGGCCCAGGAGTGTATCGAATTCCTCGCTCTTTGCGGTGAGCATGATGATGGGGATGTTGCTGATTTTGCGCAGCTCGCTGCATACGGTAAACCCGTCCATCCTGGGCATCATGATGTCCAGGATCAACAGGCTGGGCTTATGCCGTTTCACCATGGCCAGGGTCTCTGCCCCGTCAAAGGCGGAGATCACCTCGTAATCCGCCTTATGGAAGTACATGCCCAGGGAATGGTGCACATTGATGTCGTCGTCTGCGATCAGGATGCTGTAGCGTTCGCGATCCTCCGCCATGGCTCTTCCCTTCCTTCTTTCCGGATCTGCTGTCGGCGCCTGGGCCACGGTCATCGTTCATTCAATCTTCTTATTTTCGATTGCCGCTGTGCGCTGCTTCTTCCTTGCTGCTGCACCAGATATAATACACCATAACAGGTGAATGGGGCAATTGTGTGGCGAAACTGTCAATGAATACAAAAAAAGTCTGGTCTCCCCCGGATGTTTATAATTTGTTCACGGCTTAGACCCTGATGAGACACAGCTCGCCCTTAGCATGATAAATGCAGTGAGATATCCGTCCGGTCACTGCGCAAAAACAACTACAGGGAGGTACACAGCATGAGCGGAGAAAGAAGAAAGAGCAATTGGGTCATTTGGGTCGTCGTGATCCTTGTTATCGCCCTTCTGGCCGTATTCGCAGTGCCCGGCATCATTTCCATGATCAGGGCAGACAACAGCAGCAACAGGCGCAGCAGCGCCGGGGATATCACCGAAGCCCCTGCCCTGCAAAGCGCCTCCACCGGAACCGGCGGTACCCGGGGCAGCTATGAGACCGTCACCCGGGGGAACCTGCAGGTGACGGTATACGGTTCCGGCAGTCTAAGCCCCCAAAAGACCCACTCTGTGTATAACGACTCTGAGGGCAAGATCGAATCTATCCTGGTTGAGGCAGGGGATACCGTACAGGAGGGAGACATCCTGGTGCGCCTGTCCTCCTCCGACATCGAATCCAACATCAAAACCTACGAAAAGAACCTTTTCACCGCCCAGGTGGAACTGTCCAACGTTCGGGACGCGGGCAGTGATTACTATGTGTACGCCCCTTCTGCAGGGACCCTCAAGCAAATCCTGTGTGAAGAAGAGGACGACGTGGCCTCCATCATGAAGCAGTACGGCTATCTGGCCATCATCTCCCGGGACGACAAAATGCGCATTGAGTTCGAACCCGAGGTTGACCACAGCTTCGAGATCGGGGACCGGGTCAGCGTGTGGATAGACGCCCTGGAGGTGCAGGGCATCGTGGAGCAGACGGTAGGCCTTGGCTCGGGCATCGCGGTGACCATCCCGGACGATAGCTATGAGATTGGCCGGGAAGTACTGATCACCACCATACAAGGCACAAGGCTTGGCAGCGGTACGCTCGAAATCAATATGCCCGTGCCCATCACCGCCATCGGCGGTACGGTGGATACCGTGTACTACGAAGAGGGGGAAAGCGTGGGCTCCGGTAGCAAGCTTTTCTACACCACGGGCAGGCTGCCCTCTTCCGACCTGCAAAGCGCCTTGCTCAGCTATGAAGAGGCCCGCACCGCACTCGATAATGAGAAGGAAAAGCAGGACAACCTGATCATCCGCGCCCCCATCGACGGAGTGGTCACAAGCGTCAACACCTCCGAAGGCGTTCGCTTGGAGGAAAGCACCTCCCTGGTAACCCTGCAGTCCGCCACCCTGTTCCAGGTAAAAGCCACGGTGGACGAACTGGACATCGTAAACGTAAAAGTAGGCCAGACGGTACAGGTTGAGATCGACGCCTATGACGGGGAACAGTTCACCGGGACTGTCAGCCGGATCTCCGGCGTAGGTGTGGTCTCCGGGGGCGTAGCCACCTATGAGGTCACCGTACAGATGGACGAGGATCCCAGGCTGAAAGACGGTATGACCGCTTCTATTGAGATCGTGGTGGCAGACAAACAAAACGTGCTCTTGGTGCCCGTGGAAGCCATCGCCACTAGCGACGGCCAGAAATATGTGACCCTGTCCAACGGGCTGTCCACCACCGTGACCACCGGGGCCTCCAACGACGACTATGTGGAGATCATCTCCGGCGTCAGCGAGGGAGACAGCGTGCTGATCACCCGGGACGGTTCCGATTCCTCAGACATCGCCATGCCCGGCAGCGGCATGCCCGGCGTCGGCATGCCCGGCGGCGGTATACCCGGCGGCATGGGCGGAAACAGGGGAGGCGGTATGCCGGGCATCTTCTAAGGCTCTGGGAGGTAAAAAAATGTCATTGATCAAACTTACGGGTATTACAAAACGCTACAGAATGGGCGACGAGACCGTTTTCGCCCTGGACCACGTCAGCATGGCTGTGGAGCCCAGCGAATTCGTGGCCATCGTGGGGCCATCGGGCAGCGGCAAATCCACATTGATGAACATCATCGGCTGCCTGGACGCCCCCGACGAAGGGGAATACATTCTGGACGGAGAAAACGTATCAGCCCTGCCGGACCGGGAGCTTGCCATCCTTCGAAACCGTAAGATCGGTTTCGTGTTCCAGCATTTCAACCTGCTTGGCAAGCTGTCGGCTTTCGAAAACGTGGAACTCCCTCTGATTTACCAGGGGGTACGGTCTGCCAGTCGAAAGGAAATGGTCACCGAAGTCATGGAAAAGGTGGGGCTGACGGCTCGCCTGAAGCATCGGCCCAATCAGCTCTCCGGGGGTCAGCAGCAGCGGGTCGCCATCGCCCGGGCCCTGGTCACCCGGCCTTCCCTGATCCTGGCAGACGAGCCCACGGGCAACTTGGATTCCAAATCGGGGCGGGAGGTCATGGATACGTTCCACCATCTCCACAAGATGGGCAATACCATCCTGCTCATCACCCACAACAACCGGATCGCCGCGGAGGCGCAGCGCATGCTAAGCATCCAGGATGGCAAGGTTACCTGCCCGGAAGACTATCTCTCAATGGAACGGGAGGCCGAACGGCGTCAGACCTCCGGGACCGACAAGGAGGTGAGGGGCGCATGAAACTCTGGCAGGCGATCAAGATGGCCTTCAAAGCCATTGCATCCAACAAGATGCGCGCCTTTCTGACCATGCTGGGCATCATCATCGGTGTGCTGTCCGTCACCGTCCTCATCGCCATCGGCCAGGGATCGACGGTACAGATCACGGAGAGGATCACCGCCCTGGGCACCAACATCATTACGGTCCAGAACCGGGCCGTACGCCAGGTCCGACTGGAGCTGAAAGACCTGGAGTCCCTCCGGGGGAAGGGCGCTGTCAACTGCGTCGCGCCTCTGATCACCAGCTCCATGACCCTGAAGGCAGGCACCAATACCTATACCGCCCAGGTCCAGGGCACCACGGAAGGTTACGACATCATCCGGGGATACGGGATCCAGAGGGGCCGGTTCATCACCGCCTCTGATGTCCACGGACGCAGCTATGTATGCGTGGTGGGCGTCACTGTGGCGGACGAACTCTTCGGCCAGCGCAACGTGGTGGGGGAAAAGATCCGCATCAACGGGATGCAGTACTCCATCGTGGGTCTCTTTGAGGAAATGGGAACCGATGTGGGCGCGAGCCAGGACGAATGCGTGGCTATCCCCTTCACCAACGCCCAGCGCAGCTTCCGGAACACCGCCATCACCACCTTTTACGCCAATGCCTACGGCGAGGAGTATGTCGACCAGGCGGTAAAGACCCTGGAAGCCTTCATGCTGGACAAGACCGGCAACGAAGAATACTATGCCGTCACCAGCCAGACCCAACTGCTGGAGAGCATGGCGGAGGTGTCCAACACGCTCTCCCTGATGCTGGGGGGCATCGCAGCCATCTCCCTCCTGGTAGGGGGCATCGGGATTATGAACATCATGCTGGTGTCCGTATCCGAGCGCACCCGGGAAATCGGCATCCGCAAGGCCATTGGCGCCCGGCGCACGGACATCATGATGCAGTTCATCATCGAAGCCATCGTGCTGTCGGTGTTCGGCGGTCTGGTGGGCATCCTTCTGGCCTGGTTCAGTTGCACCACGATCGCGCCCCGGATCGGCGTCGCCATGGTCATGTCCTCCCAGGTCGCCTTTCTTGCCCTGCTCTTTTCCGTTTTCATAGGGGTCCTCTTCGGCAGCTATCCCGCCGCCAAGGCCTCCCGCCTGCTCCCCATCGACGCCCTGCGCTACGAATGACCCTGAACCAGTCCCCCATATCTGCCGGTCCGAAGGCCGGCAGATTTTATTGTATACAAAAAAATCGCCTTCCCTCCTTGACATTTGTGCCCTGTTCCCGTATCATGAGCATACATCATCCATGCGGAGGCGGCTATGAAACAGGACATGATCGCGATACTGGACCTTGGCGGACTAAACAACGTCCGGCTGGCCCGGCTGCTGCGGGAACAGGGCGTGTACAGCGAGATCCATCCCCACGACATCACCCCCCAGGCCCTGAAAGATCTCCCCGGCGTCACCGGCTTCATCGTCAACGGCGGCGAAAACCGCATCGTGGACGGGATGTCCATCGACGTGGATCCCGCCGTGTACGACCTGGGCATACCGAGCCTTGTCGTAAACCACGTAAGCAGCCGCCCCAACGATCTGGAAGCCTGGCCGGTGGACGTGCCCCAGGCCCTGGACGCCTTCATCCGGCGCTGCGGCGCCCAGCGCAACTGGAGCATGGAGAATTTCATCCAGGACCAGGTGACCCTGATCCGAAGCCAGGTGGGGGACGGCCGGGTGCTTCTGGGCCTCTCCGGCGGCGTGGATTCCAGCGTGGTGGCAGCCCTGCTCATCCGGGCCATCGGCGACAAGCTCACCTGCGTCCACGTCAACCACGGCCTGCTACGCAAAGGGGAACCCGAGCAGGTGGTCGACGTCTTCGGCAAACAGCTTGGCGCCAACCTGGTCTATGTGGATGCCTCGGACCGCTTCCTTAGCAAGCTCAGCGGCGTCAGCGATCCCGAGGAGAAGCGTAAAATCATCGGCGCCGAGTTTATCGCCGTCTTCGAGGAAGAGGCCCGCAAGCTCCAGGGCATCGACTTTCTGGCCCAGGGCACCATCTATCCCGACATCATCGAATCCGGCACCAAGACGGCCAAGGCCGTGAAAGCCCACCACAACGTGGGCGGCCTCCCCGAGGACCTGCGCTTCCAACTGGTGGAGCCCCTCGCCCATCTCTTCAAGGACGAAGTCCGGGCCTGCGGCGTCGCCCTCGGCCTCCCCGACGACATGGTCTACCGCCAGCCCTTCCCCGGCCCCGGCCTGGCGGTGCGCTGCCTGGGGGCCATCACCCGGGAGCGCCTGGAAGTGGTCCGGGAAAGCGACGCCATCCTCCATGAAGAATTCAAGCTCCGGGGCCTGGACAAAAAGGTGTGGCAGTACTTCACCGCGGTGCCGGACATGAAAGCCGTTGGCGTGCGTGGCGGCGAGCGGGCCATGGGCTACCCGGTCATCATCCGGGCCGTCAACACCCGGGACGCCATGACCGCCACCGTGGAACCCCTGGTCTTCCCCGTCTTGGCCGACATCACCGAGCGCATCCTCCGGGAAGTGCCCGCCGCCGGAAGGGTGCTGTATGACCTCTCCCCCAAGCCACCGGCTACCATTGAGTGGGAATAGATGATATGGAATTTTATTTAATAGGAGGCTATAATGTTATATAAATTGAACACAACTAAAAAAGACTATCTCAAAGTGAATAGAGTAAGATTAAGTGCAATAGGATGGAAAGAAAAGGACTTACAAGAGCTTTTATCAAAGCATATTCAGGACTTGATTTCAATAAACGATTTGATGGTAATATTTGTTGAGAGATCTTTTCAAGAAGAGCCAGATATGCTAGCTTTAGATAAGGACGGAGATTTATATATATTTGAGCTCAAACGTTGGAGTTCTAATACTGAGAATTTACTCCAAGTTTTAAGGTATGGTCAACTTTACGGCAGTAGCAGTTATGATGAACTCAACGAGATGGTTAAAAAATATAAAGACACAGAGCAAGAATTGCATGAGATTCATCAACACTACTTTGATCTAGATGATAGTTCAAGACTAAAAAAAGAGGAATTTAATCGTAATCAACATTTCCTTGTAGTAACCAATGGTCTTGATCAACCAACTGTTGAGGCTATTGCGTATTGGAAGAAAAACGGATTAAACATTGATGCAATTGTATATTGGGTGTTTGAAATCAACGGTGATTATTATATTGAATTTAATATGTATTCTCCACTGGAAGGGCTTTTGGAATACGAGATCAATACATATATCCTTAATACGAATTATTCGAACACGCCACAAAACACAGACGAAATGTTAAGAGAGCATAAGGCTGCAGCATATTATCCCGGTTGGAGAGAAAAAATTGAAAAGCTTCAGAAAGGGGATACTGTATTCCTTTATAAAAGCGGTGCTGGAATTATTGCTTATGGTGTAGCAACTGGAAAGCTGGAAATGCAAGATTGTGATGGCCATCGCAATTATGAATATTTCATGAAATTAGATAATTTCAAGGAATTAAAGACCCCGTTTCCAGCTTCAGAAATGAAAGCTGTTGCAAATCAGGGATTTCCATTTAGACAAGCCATGTTTTCAGTAAGTGAAGATATCAGGGATTTACTAATTGAAGAAATAAAAGAGAGGTATCTGTAAATATGTATGATAATAAAACTGCCTAGATAAATTGCAAGCATTATTTACTTTTTTAGAACATGAATTGTTAATTATCTGGAAATCTATATTTTATTTAACGATATGAAGTCCATGAGGACAGATTATGCTGCTAGCAGGTGGAGACTGTATTGTCAAGATTTTAACTATATGAATTTGTTTCTATAAATGTCGGACTTCTATAATGTGGGATCATCATTGGATGACGAGGAATGCTTAGTTTTGCCGTATATATCTATTGCATTCTTGTGGTTGCTTATGCATGTAAGAATTATGAAATTTTATTTGTTTTAAAGGAGATACGACCTTGATTATCGGCATAGACATGGGTGGCACCAATATCGACGGAGTCGCGGTACAGGAAGGTCAAATTGTACGGCAAATCAAGCGGCCCGTGGATCAAAACGATGCCTTCCACAGCATTTGGAATTGCATAAAAGACCTCCTGCAGGGAGTCAATAAAAAAGAGATACGGAGGATCCAGCTCAGTACCACCATCTCCACCAATGCAATCGTGGAAAACAAAATTTCCAAAGTGGGGGTGATCTTGCAGAGGGGGCCCGGTCTGAACTGGCAGTTTGACAACCTGGGCGAGCATGTAGCGGATGTCACGGGAAGCGTGGACCACAGGGGCATACCGGTGAGCAGCGAAAAGGCGGATGAGTTGTCAAAAATCAGAGAGAACTTCCTTCGGAATTCCGTCGACGCCGTCGCCGTCGTCGGCAAATTCTCGACCCGGAATCCCGATTTTGAGAAAAGGGCTGC
The DNA here is from genome assembly GCA_012520375.1 of Clostridiales bacterium. Taxonomy (GTDB): domain Bacteria; phylum Bacillota; class Clostridia; order Christensenellales; family Aristaeellaceae; genus Excrementavichristensenella. The sequence goes on along the minus strand of JAAYOH010000016.1, from coordinate 1,179 downwards.
TGCGTACCTGCGGGACGATTATCGTGAGATCACCATGGGCCATACCCTTTCCGGAAAATTGAATTTCCCGAGGCGGGTACGGACCTCATACCTGAATGCCGCCGTTCATTCCACCTTTCAAACCTTTGCAGAAAATATAGAAGAAGCCCTGAAACGTGAAGGTATCAGGGCTCCGGTCTATATCCTGAAGGCCGACGGCGGGACCGTCAGCCTGGAAGGCGCTGCGGCAAAACCTGTAGAGACCATCCTCTCGGGGCCTGCCGCCAGCCTCATGGGCATGACGGCCCTATTAAACGAAGAGGCGAGCGACCGCTGCCTCCTGGACATCGGCGGGACCACGACGGATCTGTTCTTTTTGGCGGACGGGGTGCCGGTGTTTGAACCGTCGGGCATCGAAATCGGCGGCCACAAAACGCTGGTGCGCGCCGTTTACAGCACGTCCGTCGGCCTGGGGGGCGACAGCTACGTCCGCATAGAAGGCGGAAACCTGAAAATCGCCCCGGAGAGAAGGGGCCACGCCATCGCCTTTGGCGGGAAACACCTCACCCCCACCGACGCCCTCGTCTATCTGGGGGCGATGGAAGCCGAATACGAACGCGAAAGCGCAGAGGCATTGGAAAGCATGGCGAAAGAAATCCAAGTGGCGCCCGTCGAGTTTGCCGGGATGATCGTGGATACATTCTGCAAGTCCATCCGGGAAACCATCGAAAGCGCCCTCAAAAAGCTCAATGCGAGCCCCGTCTATACGATCAAAGATCTGTTGGATGACAGGACGATACAACCGCGGTCCGTGGGCGTCATCGGGGGGCCGGCCAAAGCGCTTTCCAATTACCTGGAGAAGGAACTCAGAATGCCGGTGGAATGCCCGCCAAACCATGCTGTTGCCAATGCGATCGGCGCCGCCCTGGCGAGGCCCACAGCAGAAATCAACCTCCTGGCCGACACCGAAAGGGAAATCCTCTCCATCCCGGAGACAGGGGTTTATGAGAGGATCGGCAAGTCTTATGACCTGAAAGAGGCAAAAAAGCGCGCCTTACGCGAAGTGAAGCTGGCAGGCGAAAATATGGGCATTGCACCCGGCGATGTAGAAGCTGAAATTAACGAGGCGAGCAGTTTCAATATGGTCAAGGGATACCGGGCGGACAAAAACATCCGGGTGAAGGCGCAGATCAAACCCGG
>JAAYOH010000104.1 GCA_012520375.1 Clostridiales bacterium | reverse complement strand
GCACAAACGGCGGAGCCTTCCAGCCCCGCCGTATCAATCATTTTCCCGAGGAGGCGGTCAAATGGAATGGTGGGAGATCGTTATACGGATCGCATTGTCGATCTTTGTCGGCGCGGCCATCGGAATCGAGCGAGAACGGCGCAGCCGGCCTGCAGGCATGCGGACCCACGTGCTGGTGTGCATGGGGGCTGCGACCATCGCGCTGGTGGAGTATTGCACCGTTCAGGGCGTCATCCTGATGCCCCTTGGGGAGCGGACCGGCATCTCCGTCAACTGGGGACGCATGACGGCACAAGTGATCAGCGGCATCGGTTTTCTGGGTGCGGGGACCATCTTTACCGCCCGCAAAAAGATCGCCGGCCTGACCACGGCGGCCTCTCTATGGAATTCTGCCTGTCTGGGCATTGCGGTGGGCTACGGCTATTACCTGATCGCGATCCTGGGCTGCATCCTGGTCATCACAGTGCTCGTGACGATGCAGAAGGTGATTCACGTGAACGCCAGCAAAAAGGTAGAGGTGCGCTTTGTGCACCGGGTGGAAACCATCGACTTTATCAACCGCTTCTTTGACGAAAAGGGCATTAAGGTGCTGGACGTGGACTTTACGGTAGACAATACTTCAGACGGTACCAACCTGTACACCAACATATACGAGCTGCATTTGCCCAGGGAAATAACCTACCGGGATTTGGTGATCACCTTGTCCGAGCAGCCGAACGTGCGATCGGTGCGCACCACAAACACATAAGGGAACACTTTTGAGCGCCGCCCGGTCTAAACGGCGCGTTTGGGATTGCAAGACGGACCGGGCTATGGTATAATCATTCGTACCGTGGTTTGGAATGCATAAAGGGGGCGCGAGATATGGGCATCCTGAAGAAAATGAAAAAGCGCGCAGAGCGGGACTATATGCCGGACGACGTATTTGATCCCGTGGAAGAAGAATATATCGACGGGGAAGAAGCGCAGGACGTAGAATCCTACGACGGTGAGCCCTATGATGAGGAAGAAGATAGCGGGGAAGTCTACGACGAGGATGGGGAATACAACGGGGAAGAGGCGTACGACGACGAACCCTACGATGACGACGAATTTTACGACGACGGCGAATTCTATGATGAGAAAGAACCCTACGACGAGGAATACGACGAACAGGACGAAGAGGACCTCTTCTCCCTGGAGGAAGAGCTGCGGCAAGAGCGCGTACGGCAGTGGACAATGTACCTGATTTTCGCCGTCTGTGCTCTGGCGGTGATCGCCCTGGCTCTGTACGGCTCCTACGTGTTGACCAACCGCCGCCTGGAGAAGCAACAGGCGATAGCAACAGTGCCCCAGGAGAGCCCCGCACCCATCGGCACCCTTCCCACGGAGGAAACGCCGGACCCGGATGCGCCTGTAACAGCCGTGCCTACGGCAGCCCCTCTGACCTACTGGCCCATGGCCCAGTATCCCGGCGTCCCCGCTCTGGAGAGCGAAGCCTATGAGACCGTTCTGGACAACGGGCTGGCTCGGGTAGCCGTCCCCTCGGCGGCGGCCAAGGGCTTTGATACCTATGTGGACACCTTGTGTGATGAAGGCGCCGTCCTGATCGTGAACACCTCCAGACTCAGCGTGCTACTGCTCAACAACGTGGAAATCCATCTGATCAATACCAACCTGGAGAGCGCGGTCGTACTGTGCGACGAGCCGAGTTTGTCTTGGAATGATCCGGCCTATTCCGCTTTCGTTCTCCCCGCCGACGGCACCCTGGTCCGGGTGAGTGAGGGACTTGGGGCGGACAGCCGTGTGCTGACCTATCGAAGGGCCTTCATCACGGACGCCTTGAATTATGTAACCAAACTCATGCAGGCGGGCTGGTCGATCCAGGGTAGCCTGGAGCCGGTCAACAACCAGTTCGCCGTGAGCCTGCGCAGGAACAACCTGCAAATCACCGTGGACTATTTTTCCACCACGGAAGACTACCTGGTGAAACTGGACTACATCGGTTGACATCATCGCCCAGCCTCCCGAAGTGGGGCGCAGAACAAGATCGGTTCGCATCGTTTTGCAAGAACAGCGCGGAAACCAAAAGCCGCGCTGTTCTCCTTTTTCCGGAATGGCTGGACCTTCCTTATGGACATCAAAACCCATTGACAAAGGGCTCATTCATATCCGTGGTTCATGCTGATTTGCCGAATTCCATTTGCTTCTGAAGCGTAGAGTCCAAGGGTCCCAAGCAGCATAGAAGAGAAAGAGCAATCAAGCCACAATGTCTTCTTTCCTTGGAAAAGGACCTGCTGCCGTCACCAGACTGCAAGCAGATCCTCAAGTATTTCATCATTATCATCCTACTTGATGCCGCTGTAGGCGAAGGATTCGATGAAGCGCTTCTGGAAGATGAAGAACAGGATCAACAGAGGCGCTACGGTCAGGAAAGTTGCGGCACACACATCGGACCATTGGGCGCCTGTTTCGTAGGACATGGCAAAGATGGCCAGCCCTACGGTGAGGGGACGCTTGGACACCGAATTGATCACGATCAGGGGCCACAGGAAGTTGTTCCACTGGTAGCTGGCCGCAATCAGCCCGTGGGCGATATAGCAGGGAACCAGCATGGGCAGGTAGATGCGCATGATCATGTTGAACAGGCTGCAGCCGTCGATGGTAGCAGCCTCCTCAATCTCGAAAGGGATGGTCTTGATGGTCTGCCGCATCAGGAAGGTGCCCATGGCCGAGGCGAAGAAGGGCATCATGGTCCCGAGCAGGGTGTTGGCCAGCCCCATGCCCGATATGGTGTTGTAGTTGGGCAGGATCAGCACATCCGCCGCAATCATGATCTGGGTAAGAAAGAGCACGAACAGGGTGTTCTTGCCATAGAACTCCAGTCGGGCGAAGGCGTAGCCCGCCATGGTGATGGTGATGAACTGCATCAACAGTACGCCGCCCACGATGATAAAAGTATTGATATAGTAGGTGGACCAGGAGGCAGCGTTCCAGATGCGCACAAAGTTGTCCAGGGTGGGCGCCGCGACCTTAAACAGGTTCAGGGCGTGCTCCTGAGGGATGAAGGCGGTACGCACCATCCAGATGAGGGGGATGAGGCAGACCAGGGCGAAAAGATACATAAAGGCGTATCCGATCACCTTGCCCGGCGTCCATTTCCAGGACGCAGCCTGCAGACGATTTTTTTGAAGACGCATCATCATGTTTCCCCCCTTGTCAGGCATAGAAGATCCGCTTGTCCTGGGTGAAAAACTGCACACAAGTGATGACAAGCAGGATGACTACCAGCACCACGGTGATGGCGGAAGCCATGCCGGTGTTGGACTGGTCGAATGCCTTCTGGTAGACATAGAACAGCAGCATATTGGAAGAGTTGCCCGGCCCGCCCTTGGTCATGATGTACAGGTGATCCACCATCTTATAGGCATTGGTCAGGGTGATGATCATCACATACAGGGTGGTGGGCTTCAACATGGGCCAGGTAATTTTCCAAAAGGTCTGCCTGGCGTTGGCGCCGTCGATCCTGGCAGCCTCATACAACTCACTGTTGATATTTTGCAGACCCGAGATGTAGAAGATCATCACATAGCCGGCTTGTTTCCAGATCAGCATGACGATCAGCGCACCCAGTACGGTGGAGGGGTTGGTAAGGAAATGCCAGGCCGGATTGATGTAGCCGAGCAGTCCGTACATGGGGGTGTAGATGAACAGCCAGATGTTGGCCACTGCTACCATGGGAAGCAGGGAGGGATAGAAGTAGGAGACCCGCACCGCTCCCTTTCCCACCTTCACCTGATTGGCGAAGATGGCCATGGCCACGCCAAGGGCGATGGAAGTGGGTACGGTGACCACCGCCACGATCAGGTTATTCCGGAAGGAGGCGGCAAAGACCTTGTCCTGGGTGAACAGGGTGATATAATTTGCAAGGCCGATGTATTGGGGTCCGGTGGCATAGGTGGCCATGTTGTTCTTGAAGAACGACATGTATACGCTGTAGCCGATGGGATAAAAAGTGAAGATCGCCAGGAAGATCAGGGAAGGCAAGAGCAGCCCCCATGCCAATCTGGTGACCCTCCATTTTTTGGCGATCTCCCGCTGGGGTCCTTGAACGGAAATTTGCCTTTGGCTCATATTTTCGTCCTCGCTTCATGACTGGGGCTTTTCCCCCATGTGGAGGAAAAGCCCCAGGATCTGATGGGCCGGTTTACCTGTAGTCCATGAGAATGGCGTCGGCTTGGGCCTGGGCGGCGTTCAAGGCATCTGCGGCGCCCTTCTGGCCGGTCATAACTTCTTCGATGGCGGTGTCCAGGATGTCCTGCACATTGCCCTGGTCATATACCGAGAATTCGGCATAGGCGTACTCAAGCTGGTCTCGGGCGGTCAGCGCAGAGGGGAAGGATTCGGTGTACTCGATCATGCGCTGGGTCTCGTAGGCTTCGGGACGGGTAGCCACATAACCGGTATCGATGGACCACTGGGCTACGCGCTCGGGGTTGCCAGTCATCCACTTGATGAACTGGAATGCAGCCTGGGTCTGCTCCTCGGGGACGCCCTTGAACAGATAGAAGTTGCCGCCGCCGGTGGGCGAGCCGTAAGAGGTGCCTGCGGCCAGGCGGCTGGTGCCGAATTCAAAGGTGGCGTTCTTCCTGACATTGGTCAGGTTTCCGGTGGTGTGGTACATCATGGCTACTTTGCCCTCCAGGAAATCGGACACGGTGGTGGACCACTTGGGGGTGCCCGGCGCCTGGGCGCCGATGTCGGTCAGATGTTTCCAGAACTCTATGCCCTTGATGGTCTTTTCGTGGTTGAAGAAGACCTCGGTGCCGTCGCTGCTCATCAGGTTCTGGCCGTCCTGGGTAAGGGTAAAGGTCTGCAGCATCCAGTAAGCATAGCCCGCTTTGTCAGAGGGGATCTGAATGCCATAGCGCTCTACATTGCCGGCGGCATCCTTCTTGGTCAGCTTGACGGCATAGTCTTCCAACTCCTGCCAGGTGGTGGGCGGCGCGTTGGGGTCAAGGCCCACCTCGGCAAAGGCGTCCTTGTTGTAATACATGATAATGGTGGAACGCTGCCACGGAATGCCGTAGGTCAGGAAAGAACCGTCGGGCTGGGGCAGACGGGAGTTCTCCATAAAGCCCGGATAGAATCCGTTCAACCAGGCCAGATCCTCTTCGGTGGTGCATAGGTCGTTGTAGTTGTACAGCACGCCCATGGAGAAGAGCTGATACAGGTCGATGGAGAACATCAGGGCAATGGCAGGTGTATTGCCTGCCTGGATGGCGGCAATGACCTTGGTGCGGGTGTCGGCGTAGGAGCCCGCGTATACCGGGTTTACCTTGATGCCGGGGTTCTCCGCGTGGAACTCTTCGCACAGGGCGGTGATCAGCGCGTCGGGACCGCCGCCCACCGAGACCGGGAAGTACATATCCAGTTCGATGACATCCTCGGCCATGGCGGGCACCATGCCCAACACGAAGAGTAGGGTCAAAAGGATTGCCAGCATTTTTTTCATTGGGGTTACTCCTTTCGCTTTATAAGTGCAAGGCACCTTTTCCATTATAGTATAGTTTCCACGAAAAGGCAATGGATGCGTTGAAATATACGAACAATCCGTACGATAAACACAGGCTTTGATGCAAATTACACGACGGTGAAGCAGCCGTCAATGATCATATCGTGGCCCGAAGTGTAGGTGGAGGCATCCGAGAGCAGGTAGATCACTGCGCCCGCAAGTTCCTCCGGGGTACCCATGCGCCGGAAAGGGATGGTGCTGACCCAGTAGTCCTGCCAGTCCTTCCGGACGGTACCGGTCATTTCGGTGCGGATGTAACCCGGGCTGATGGAATTGACCCGGATGCCCAGGGGCGCCCACTCCACGGCCAGGGACTTGCTGAGGTGCGCCACCGCGGCTTTGGAGGCATTGTAGCTGGCCTGACCCTGGGGGATGTTCACGATTGTGCCGGACATGGAGGCCGTGTTGACCACGTTCCCCGTCTTGCCATGGGCTACCAGGTAGCGGGCGAAAGCGGTGGCCACATAATATATGCCGTTCAGGTTCACGTCGATCACCTTGAGCCACTCCTGGGGAGAGACTTCCAGGGCCGGTTTGTGCAAACAGATCCCCGCGTTGTTGAACAACAGGTCCAATGTGCCCATGATCCCGGCGGCTTTTTGGATGGCTTCTTCCACCGCCTGGGGATCGGTGACGTCTACAACCAGGGCGGCGGCCTGCACGCCGTACTCTTTGGCGATGGCCTCTGCTACGGCGCTGGCGTCGTTCAGGTCAAAGATCACGATGTGGGCGCCGGCGTCCGCCAGGTAGCCCGCCACCACTTTCCCGATGCCCTGGTTGCCTCCGGTGACCAGAGCCACCTTGCCCTTCAAAGAAAAGATATCGCGTTTCACATGCCTTCAGTCCTTTCGTTATTAATTGCCCATGTGTTTCCAATTGTAGGGGGAAAGGCGGTATTTGTCAACAGGGTTTTTGAGGGCCGAAGGGATATCCCTGTTGAGGGCCGAAGGGATATCCCTCTTCCGCAACCCGCAGACTTTCCGGACATACAAACAGCAATGGCAACGCGTCGCGGGCGGCGTTGTATATTGGACAAAATTACCGCAAATCGCAATCGTAGGAACAATTCATGCCGGAACTGTGGAAGATATGCGATTTTATGTTGACAATACGGCAAATTCGTTATATAATCTTTTATAGTGGGCTTGTTGCTATCTTTGTAACCTGCGATGTGGTAGAACATCGTGGAAAATAAAAAGGAGGAGAAACCCCTATGAAGAAACTCTTGTGTCTCGCCCTGGTCCTCATGATGGCGCTGGCTATGGTGCCTGCGTCCGCCAACGAAGTCGTGCTGAACATCGGCTTCGCCAACAACCCCTATTCCCAAGGCCTTGATGCGGTCGTCGACAAGTATTTCGATCAGGCCGGCTTCGACTTCAAGGTCAACATTTCCGTGATCCCCGAGGAAGAACTGCGCGCGGCCCAGACCCTGGACGCCACCACGGATGGCGTCACCTACGACATGTTCTATGTCGGCCCCTACGAGGGCATGTGCTGGGGCCAGTACGGCTACCTGGAGGATCTGACGCCCTACTTCGACGCCATGACCGAAGAAGAGAAAGCCTGGTACGATGTAGAGGACGTCTTCGACGCCATGATGAAATCCGTCTCCGATACCGAAGGCCACATGTGGGCCGCCCCCTTCTACGGCGAGAGCTCCTTCATCATGTACAACAAGGAGATCTTCGAAAAGGTCGGCATCGAGATGCCCGAACAGCCCACCTGGGACGAGATCTACACCCTGGCCAAGGCCGTCAAGGATGCGGGCTACACCGGCATCGTGATGCGCTCTGACGTGGGCTGGGGCAACCTGGGCGCTCCTCTGGGCGCCATGCAGAACGCATTCGGCGCTCAGTACTACGACATGGAGTGGAACGCTACCATCGACACCGAAGAGATGCGCAACTGCTGGACCATGTACAAAAAGCTGCTCACCGAGTGCGGCCCTGCCAGCCTCACCGGCAACAGCTACAACGAGTGCGTGAACCTGTTCCTGCAGGGCGATGTGGGCATCTACTACGATGCAACCTCCCTGTGCGGCAACTTCGAGGCCGACGATTCTCCCATCAAGGGCAAAGTCGGCTATGCGCAGGCCCCCACCCAGGTGGAAGGCGGCCAGTCCGGCTGGCTGTGGAACTGGTCTATGGCCATCAACCCCGACTCCCAGCACAAGGATGAGGTCTTCAAGTTCATCCTGTGGTGCACCTCGAAGGACTTCATCGACCTGACCCTGGAGTACAAGCCCGACGGCTCCGTGACCCCGCCGGCTTCCCGTTACTCCACCTATGAGAAGGAAGTCATCAAGGCTCTGCCCTACGCGGAAGCCACCCTGGCTGCCCTTGCTCCGTTGGATTTCACCAGGCCCGCCGTCAATCCCACACCCTACGTTGGCCTGCAGTACATGGCCATCGTAGAGTTCCAGGAGGGCGCGACCCAGATGACCCAGTGGGTCCTGGACTACCTGACCGACGGCATTACCCTGGACGAGGCCATTGCCAACACCCAGGCGCTGTTCGAGGAAATCGCTGAGGAAGGCGGCTACAAGGAATAATTTTTCCGGCACGCTGACCTACGGCCGGGGAGCGGGGCTTGGCTTCGCTCCCCGGTTTCACCGTATTACGAATTTCCCGGAAGGAGGGCGATCCCCTCATGCAAAAGACAGCAGCGGCAGCCCCGGCGCTGCCCCGCAGAAAAAAACGCTATACCGACAAATACTTTGCGCTGCCAGCAATCATCTGGGTCGCCGTTACCACCCAGATCCCTTTCCTTACTACCGTCGTATTGTCCACGTTGAAGTGGAACCTGGTTCGCCCGGACCAGGGCATACAGTTCGACTGGTTCAACAATTACCTGTATTATTTCACGGGCAGCGGCGCCAAGGATTTCTGGCCGATCCTGGGGCAGACCTTTGCCCTGCTGGCCGTCACCCTGGCGGGCTGTACCGTTTTCGGGTTTTTCGTGGCGCTCCTTCTGGATCACCGGCTCGCCGGGATCAACGTGGTGCGCACCCTGGTCCTCGGCCCTTTCTTCGTCATGAGCACCACCTCCGGCGTCATCTGGAAAGTGACCATCCTGAACATGGACTTCGGCTGGTACGCCCTGATCTGCAAGACCCTGGGCCTGCAGCCCGTGGACTTTATCAGCCATCACCCCATCGGGATCATCGCCTTCCTCTTTGTCTGGCAGTGGATGCCCTTTTTCCTGCTGATTATCCTGGGCGGCCTGCAGTCGCTGTCCGAGGAAGTGCTGGAGAGCGCCCATATCGACGGCGCCAACTGGTGGGTCACCACCATGCGCATCAAACTGCCCATGATCATGAACTACATGCAGACGGCCATCATGCTGGGCTTGATTTTCCTTGTCAAGGAATTCGGGCTCATCCTGGTCACCACAAAAGGCGGGCCGGGCAAAAGCAGTTATACCCTGGCCTACTTCATATACGATATCGTCTTCACTTCCAAGCGCGTAGGGCGCGCGGCTGCCATATCGGTGCTCACCGTGATCCTGGTCTCGTTGTCGGTCAATATCCTGCTGAAGCTGATACACCGCCGCAACGAGATGCTGACGTAAGGAGGTGCAGACCATGACGAGCGGAAACACACAGGCTTTTAAAGAGGCGCAGAAAGCCCTTCGACGCCGGCGCGCGGCAAAGAACGTGGGCATCGGCGTAGCGGCATACGCCTTTGGCATCCTGTATTTCTTCCCCATCCTATACATGTTCCTCACCGGCTTCAAAACCGAGATCCAGGCAGTCCATCCACGCATTTTCTTCACCCCCACCCTAGACACCTTCAAAAAGGTATTCGCCGACAGGGGCTTGTCCCTGAACCTGAGCAACTCGGCCTTCCAGGTGACCATGAGCACCCTCTTGTGTATGCTCCTGGGCGTGCCCGCTGCCTTTACCATCCGCTTTGGGAAATTCAAGAAAGCGAGCACCAACAGGACGCTGCACAATTGGTTCCTCACCACCATCCTGCTGCCGCCTGTGGCCATCCTGATGCCCCTGTTTTTGTTCTACAATTCCACCGGGCTGATGCACACCCGCTTCGGCCTGTTGGTTTTGTACGTGGGCTTCCATTTGCCCATCGTCATCTGGATGGTGCATTCCTTCCTCACCGACGTTCCCAACGAATTGATCGAGGCGGCGGAGATCGACGGCTGCAGCCGCATCCAGCAGATCGGCTATGTGGTACTGCCCCTGGCCAGGATGGGCATCTTCAGCGCCTGCATGCTGGTGGCTGTGTTCGTGTGGAACGAATTCTTCCTGGCTTTCTCTCTGACCACCAACCAGGTGCAGACCCTGCCCGTGTATATGTCCCGCTTCCGGGAGCAGCAGGGACAATTCACGGCCCAGCTATCGGCTTCTTCCACGGTCAGTGTGCTGCCCGCCCTGATCCTGGGCTGGCTGACCCAGAAGAACCTGGTGAAGGGCCTGACCATGGGTGCGGTCAAAGGATAAAAAACGAACGAAAAGGAGAACCTGTTTATGAAAGCAGCTGTGTATTTCGGAAAGAACGACGTGCGGGTGGTGGACGTTGAAAAGCCCGGGGTAGGGCCCCGGGACGTGCGCATCGCCATTGAGTACTGCGGCGTGTGCGGCACCGACCTGCACATCTTCCATGGGGACGGCGGCGCCGCACCGGTGCCCGTGGGGACCATCATCGGACACGAATTTTCCGGTGTAGTGGAAGCCGTGGGCGCAGAGGTGAAATCCTTTAAGGTCGGGGACCGGGTCAGTGCCGATCCCAACGACTGGTGCGGCGAGTGCTATTTCTGTCGCAACGGCAAGGCCCATTTCTGTACCGCCATGAAGGGATACGGAACCACCTATCCAGGCGGCTTTGCGGAGTACGTTACCGTGCCCGAGAAGCAGGTGTACAGCCTTCCGGATTGCCTGGATTTCAAGGCGGGTTCCCAGAGCGAGACCACTTCCTGCTGCATCAACGGCATCGACCTGTGCAACATCAAGGCGGGACAGACCGTACTGGTCATCGGCGCGGGCCCCATCGGGCTGATGATGACCCAGCTGGCCAAGTACGCCGGCGCCGGCAAAGTGCTGGTCAGCGAGTTGGTGGAAGAAAAGCGCAGGCTGGCCAAAAAGCTGGGCGCCGACGTGGTCATCGATCCCAAAGCCGAAGATCTGCAGGCAGTGATCCATCGGGCGTGCGAAAACCTGGACTGCGTCATCGAGGCGGCGGGTACCCCCTTCACCCAGGCCCAGGCCATCAAAGTGGCAGGGAAGACCTGCACCGTCATGCTCTTTGGCCTCGTGGCCCCGGAGACCGAGATCAAGGTGAAGACCTTCGAGATCTTCAACCGAGAGTTGAACCTCACCTCTTCCTTCATCAACCCCTACACCTTCTCCCGGGCTATCGCCATGCTGGCGGCCCGTAAGGTGGCGCTGGACGAGGTCATCACCGATATCGTCCCCCTCGAAAACATCGTCGAGGTATTCACCAACCCGGAATACAGGAAACGGGGCAAGATCCTGATCCGCACCAAGTGCGAATAATTGGGAGAAATATCCTGCGCCCGGCCCTCAGAGGTCGGGCGTCCTGTTATCTCGCTGCATTGCTTTCAGATCAAACGCAACAGCAGCATATAGAGGGCCGTACCCATAGCGATGCTCAGCAGGGTATTTTTGCGCCAAAGGTGCAGCAATACAACAAAGGCCACCGAAACCAGGGTGATGAGGCCGCTGGAGAAGCTGCCGGCGGGTAGTCCCTTCAGGCAGTAGACCACCAGCACGGCGATGATGGCGGCGGGCAATTTGGCGGCCAGATCCCGAAGGAAGGGAGGCATGCCCCGGCGAAACAGGGCGAAGGGCGCCAGGCGCAGCAGGAAGGTACACAGGGCGCACACGGCGACGGCCAGCAATTGATAGGTATTGGAGGACATGGTCTCACCCCCCCTTTCGGATGGTTTGTAAAATGCCCAGGACCAGGACCGTGGCCGCCAGGGTGGGCAGCAGGAATCGTTCCGCCCCCAGAAGAAACAGGAAGGTGAGAGCCAGGGCCATGGCGATCCCGGCGCTGGAAAGGGCATCCCGGCCACCGGCCTTGAGTTGGTCCACCAGGATGACCACGAACAGGGCGGTCATGGAGAAATCGATGCCCGTGGTGTCAAAGGCCAGGAGTTCCCCCGCCAGGGCGCCTACCACAGAACCGGTTACCCAGTATAGTTGATGCAGCAGCGCCAGATACCAGCAGGCCCTGTGGTCCATGGCGGAGAATTCTGGGTCCTGCCGGCAGGAGCACAGCACCGAATAGGTCTCGTCGGTGAGGGAGAAGATCATGTAGGGGTATCGTGCTCCCATGCCACGAAAAACGTCCAAAAAGGAAAGCCCGTAGAAAAGGTGCCGGCTGTTTACCATCAGGGTCATCAAGGCGATGGTGGGTAGAGAAGCCCCGGAGGCCATCAGGGGCAACAGGGCAAACTGCATGGAACCCGCGTAAATGGCCAGGCTGGTGTACAGGGCCCAGATCCAGGTAAGCCCTCCGGCTTGCAGAACGATGCCATAGGCGGCGCCCAGGAACAGGAAACCCAGCATCACGGGGATGGACTTGCGAAAAGCGTACAGGAACAATTGCTTTTTGCCCATGGTTTGCCCCTTCCCTCATTTTTTTCGAATTATACGGCGGAAATGAGGGAAAATCAATACGAATCGGGTTATTTCCAAGGGCAGCGGAGGAGGAGAAGGATAAAAAGGCAGGGCAATCGCTTACGAAACATCACTATCCCCATATGCAGAATGTCCTGTGGGCAATGCTGGGTGGAATTCTCTTTTCAATGGTCTTTTACTTCTTCTAATATCTCAGGAAAGTCTTTTATCCCGTTTTTGTTAGCTGTCTTATTACCATTTTCTCTGTTACTCGCCTCGCCATAGGCTCGACACAGGAGTACATTGTTCCTTCTGCCTACATACAGTAATACAAACGTCATAATACTGCAATAAGCGATTGCCCTGGATAAAAAGGGAGAATCCCTTGACAGGCAAATCGCCCTTTGGTATAATTCAGGGTAGGTGAATAGCCTGGGATGTTCGCCACGTGACCGCTTTTACCCACATCTTCACAAATGGATTCCGAGTCGGTTGGTCGCTGCCAGGCCCCCACGCAGGGGAAGGCAATACATCGCCGTAGGTCTCCACCCTGCCGAGCGGCGGGTGAAAAAGCGGAAGCGAACGGCATCCTGGGTCACCTACTGTATGCGCTGGCTGTCCGCTGGCGCTTTGTTATTTGGCAATCGGGGAAAATTTATTCTTGATATTATATTGCATTTTATGATATGAGGTGCTATACTTAACATATAGAGAGTACAGAGGGATTATAAAGAACGGAGGAGTACCATGCGGATCAAAGAATTGCGTGAACAAGCCGGATGGAGTCAGAAGGTGCTTGGCGAAAAACTGGGCGTGGCACAGAATGCGGTGAGCAACTGGGAACGCGGTACCCGTTCCCCCGACTCAAAGACCCTGGGAAAGATCGCAGACCTCTTCGGTGTAACGGTGGATTATCTGCTGGAGCGCACCAGCGTGCCCATCGATGCCTCGGCCCATAGTGCCGGGCGGGTATATCGGGCCATCAGCCGGGGGGCGCGACGGCTGAACGACAAGCAACAGCAGCAGTTGCTGGACATGGCTCGCGTTCTGTTCCGGGAGGCCTTCCCGGAAGAGGAAGAATGAGAGAAAGGGCGGACCGCCGTCGCGCTGCCCGAACCGCTTACCGTACCCTGCTGGCCGCATCCGAGGGCAGGCTGCCCATTGATGTCAAAGCCATCATCAAGAAACTGAACAACGTCCAAATCATGTCGTACACCCAGGCAGCCCTGGCGCTGGGGGATTCCTTCTCCCGGCTTACCCAGGGCATGCCCAGTGACTCAGCCTGTACCCTGGTGGAAGAGGGTCCAGCGGGCATCCGGTACCTGGTACTGTACAACGACGATGCCGGCTATGGCAATGAAGGCAGGCGTCGCTGGAGTCTTGCCCACGAATTGGGACACATTTTGCTCAAACACGAGGAAGATTCCAGCGGGGCAGAGATCGAGGCGGATTGTTTCGCCCGGCATCTCCTGTGCCCCCAGCCCCTGCTGGAGCGGCTGGATGCGCTGGATGAGGACGTCTTGTGCGTCGCCTTCGGGCTGTCCCGCAGCGCGGCCCGCAGCGCGCTGCGGGGCATGGAAGCGGCCCGTATCTTGGTGGACGAGGATATGCGGGCCGGCCTGATGGAGCTGTTCCGGCCCGATGAAGGGCTTCTCCGGCCGGGGCAAAAGGTGGCCTGCGCCTTACGGCGGCGCAGGAAAGGAGCGACCCGAACGGTACGGGAACCAAACCTCTGACCTGTCCGGGACCCTCACCATCGGCTTGAAAGGCTGTGTGGATTTTAAGATGAGCAATCTGCCCTTTCATGGCCACCGCCACGCTGGCTTCCTTGCCCATGATTTTGGTGTATCGTTTTATGCAGCGGCATATCATCAATGCCTTCATCAGCTCGGGGATTAAGGGCTGAAACAGGGGAGAGGGGTGACGATATGGACATTCGCGTATCCAGCTTGGGTTTTTGGGGCCCTATGGGGTTTTCCATGCACAAATTGGACAAGGACCTGGGCCTGGAGATCTTTTACGAGTGGGGCGGTTCCACCTACTGGGACCTCATCCTGGAGCAAAACTACAAAGAGGGCAGGACCGGCGGGTTCAGCATCCACGCGCCCTTCCAGGGGGATATACTGGAGATGTCCCTGTGCGAGGATGAAGCGGCGCTTGAGGCTTACCTTCGGGAACCCTTTTCCCTGTACCACAAATACAACGCGGACGGCTACGTGGTGCACATGAACGGGCCCTACCCCTCTCTGCCGACTCCCCGGCAAAAGGCGGAGCGGCTGAAGCGGGTGACGGAGCGCCTGGACAAAATGAACCGGATCTGCCGGCGGGAAGGCGTGAACATGCAGGTGGAAAACCTGGCTTTTGGCACCGGGGGCTATACCCTGTGCGACCAGGCTGGTTTCCTGGGCATCTTTGCCGAAAATCCCGATCTTGACTGCATCATCGACACGGGGCACGCCGTGCTGGCGGGCATGGATATCTTCGAAATCCAGCGCGCGCTGAAGGGAAGGCTGAAGGCCTATCACATCCACGACAACGACGGGGTGCGGGACGGGCACCAGCGCATCCAGACCGGGGTCATTGACTGGCAGCGCTTCTTTGAAGGCTCCCGCCTTTACACGCCGGACGCCGCCTTTGTCATGGAGTACAATCCGGGCCCCGGAACCATGGAGTATGGGGAGGACGCAGAGAGGATGCGGCAGCTTTTCAAAGGTTGAACCCCCACACCTTGTGTTATCGGAAGCTGACCCATGAGTGTTATTGGAATCTGTAGCGGTGTCAATGATCGGTAACATGCAGCCAGCGTGTTTGTCAAGGGAAGGGTGGAGATTTTGTTGCCGATACGGATGGCAACAAAATACTACCCGACCTTGACAACGG
>JAAYOH010000103.1 GCA_012520375.1 Clostridiales bacterium | reverse complement strand
TGCGTCATGAAGGCATCCTGAAGGATATCCAAAGCCCGAGCCGTCTCCGGCGTCAAACGCTGCACCTGCGGGCTGTCCGGGTTGGAGGCGATAAGATCCATGTATTTCGCGAGAATGTTGGCGCCGGTGGCCAAGTAAAAGCTAAAAAAGCGCCGTGCAGAGGAAATCTTCTCTGGGTTGTTGCCTAAGTAAGTAAGCAGGCGGTTGCCCAGCTCGTACAGTTTCTTTGCCTTTACATCAATCTCTGCCTCCAGGGCGGATTGGGAAGCTTTGAGAATCACCTGCATGTCATCATGGGCATCGGACATGATTTGCAGAAGTTCCTGTCCGCCCTTGATACTTTCCACCGGGGTGTTGCCGATGCGCTTGACAGGCTTGGCCAGAAAAAAGACTGCTCCGTATATCAAAATAGCGATCAGGCCGCTGACGACAATATGCCAACAGGCCCGGAAATACAGCCACATAAAGGCGAGAAGCCCAGCCAGAAAGGCGATCAAAGTGCGAATGATTTCCTTCATCGTGCCGCTCCTTCCGTCAGTTGTAGCCCTTGGCCTTTTTGAAAGCGTCAGTCAGGTTCTTGTCTCCGTCAAAGACCCGCGCATGCGTCCATTCCGCCAGGGTATCCAGGGTTTTTACATCTGCTTCGCCAAAGGAAATACAAAATACCGGGATATCCTGTCCATGGTCGGCATATGCTTGCAGAAAGTCGTTCAGCTGCATGCTGCCATTGGCCTGACCATCTGTCATGAGGATGATGGCCGGCGTGTAGGCCTGGAGGTCATAGCCTTCCAGGATCCGAAGCGCTTCATCCAGCGCCTCAAACATGGCGGTCCCGCCGCTTGGTTCCTGTTTCTCCACCACGGGGTAGAGTTTTTCAATGTCGTTATTGCCCGTTTCTGTGTTGATGCTGAGCACCTCACTGCTGAAGAGGATGACAATGTTTTCTTCTTTCTGGGAGGCCTGCAGCAGATTGAGGGCTGCCCGTTGCTGCAGCAGGATTTCGCCCATGGCGTCCTTGAGTTTCCGGCTGGGACTCCCGGACATGGAACCGGAAAAGTCCAGCACATAGGCCGTCAAAGAGGGTTTGCGGAATTGGGTTTGGTACAAGTCAAGCGCTTCCCAAAGCACCTCGCTATCCGGCATGCGGATGGGGGACAGAATGCTCTGGGTATCTGCGCCCCATTCCTTGCGCCAGACATCCAGGTTTTCAGGCAGGATGCCTGCATAGCCTGTGCGTCTGCCATAGCGCTGGATTTCTTTCTGGATTTCCTCCGACATAAGGAATTCCTGCAGTTTCAGAAAGGCTTCTTCTTTCTTTTTGTCGCCCTGGTCGACATAGCCAAGGGGAGCATCGGAAATGGAGAGGCCGTCATAAGGGTATACCAGATGAAGCGGTTCCCGGCCCTGCTCCAAAAGCTCCTGGTTGGTGCTGAGGATCAGGCTTTCGTAGTTGACCATGGCGTCAAAATCCCCGATCAAAAACAGGGTCTTGAGCCATTCGCTGCTACCGGAGGAACGGTCTATCCCTTTCAGCAAGGCCTGGACATCCGACTGGAGCTCCTTTTGCTGAAGGTTCTGGGACGTGATGATGTCAGGGTTGCCCAGCAACGCATACAGGAAACCGATATAGGCTGAACAGCCGGAGTTGGATTG